>JAIOPP010000015.1 GCA_021413845.1 Planctomycetia bacterium
ATGCGAACTATATTGCTCGCTTATTTTGCGCAGTTTATGACTTGCCGATTGCCTAGACCCTAATTGCGGTGTAGTTATTATCTCCACGTTGAGTTTTTCGGATCGGCAAGATCCGTCGGCTCGACGATCGGACACCGCACCCGGTTCTAGGCGTCACAGGCGGCGATTGCCTACGTTCGTCGGTTCGTTGCGGCTCTGTCTCTCGTTCCGGTTCTTCTTTGCGCTTCGCTTCGACCATTCCCCGTCGATGCGAAGCTATTCGAGGTTTGCATGTCGATCCGAGTCGCCCTTCATCATCACACGCGCTACCACTACGATCGCCCGATTCAGATCATGCCGCAGGTCGTGCGGTTGCGCCCCGCGCCGCATTGCCGCACGCCGATCGTCGGCTACTCGCTAAAGGTCACTCCGGAAAAGCACTTCATCAATTGGCAGCAAGACCCGCACGGCAACTTCCTGGCGCGGCTTGTGTTTCCCGAGAAGTCGGATGTGTTCAGCATCGAAGTCGACCTCTTGGCCGAGCTGACGGTCGTGAACCCGTTCGACTTCTTCTTGGAGCCGAGCGCCGAAAAGATTCCGTTTAAGTACGACGCCAACTCGTCGGAAGATCTGCGACCTTATTTGGTTACCGTTCCGCTCGGCCAAAAGATGGCCCAGTTCTTGGGCACGATCTCGCGCGAAGAAATGCGCACCGTCGACTATCTCGTCTATCTCAATAGCTTGGTCAACAAACGCGTCGAGTACGTCGTGCGTATGGATCCGGGCGTGCAAACTCCCGAAGAAACGCTGACGCTCGGTAAAGGCTCCTGTCGCGATTCCGCTTGGCTGCTCGTGCAAGTGCTGCGCGAGCTCGGTCTCGCCGCCCGTTTTTGCAGCGGCTACCTGATTCAACTCACGGCCGACGTGAAATCGCTCGATGGCCCTTCCGGCACCGAGGTCGACTTCACCGATCTCCACGCCTGGACCGAGGTCTTCTTGCCCGGCGCAGGTTGGATCGGGCTCGACCCAACCTCGGGCCTGTTCGCCGGCGAAGGCCACATCCCGCTCGCGGCGACTCCCGACCCGAGCTCGGCGGCCCCTGTGACCGGCTCCGTCGAGCCGTGCGAGACGACCTTCGACTTCGCCATGACGGTGACGCGCATTCACGAAGACCCGCGCGTCACGAAACCGTATACCGAAGAGCAATGGGCCACGATCGAAAAGCTCGGCCATCAGGTCGATGCCGAGATCGCCGCCAACGATATGCGTCTGACGATGGGGGGCGAGCCGACGTTCGTTTCCATCGACGACGTCGAAGGAGACGAATGGAATACGGCGGCGATGGGCCCGCTCAAGCGCAAGCTCTCCGGCCAGCTCATTCGCCGCCTAGCCGATAAGTTCTCGATCGGCCCGTTGATGCATTACGGCCAAGGAAAATGGTATCCCGGCGAACCGCTTCCGCGCTGGTCGCTCAGTTGCTATTGGCGCAAAGACGGCCAAAAAATCTGGAACGATCTCAGCCTGATCGCGGAAGATGAAGCCGGCTTGAAACATACGGAAGCCGATGCCCAAGCGTTCGTCACGGAGCTCGCCGGCCGGCTCGGCGTCGACGCCGACAACGCGGAAGCCGCTTACGAAGACGCTTGGTATTACATGTGGAAGGAACGCAAACTTCCGAGCAACGTCGATCCGCTCAAGTCGAACTTGGCCGATAAGGTCGAGCGCGATCGATTAGCCAAGGTCTTTACGCAAGGCTTGAATAAGGTCGTCGGCTACGCGCTGCCGCTGGCGCGCAACGCGTTCGGCACCGCGCCGGGCTGGCGTAGCGGATCGTGGTTCCTGCGCGACGAACATATGTATCTCTTGCCGGGCGATTCGCCGATGGGCTATCGCTTGCCGCTCGACTCGTTCCCTTGGGTCGCGCCGAAGGACTTCCCGCATGTACTTCCGTCCGATCCGTTTGCGGATCGGGGACCGCTTCCCGGCCGGCTCGATCTTCCGGGGAGCGAGAATTGGTTGAAGGCTTATAAAAGCGCCGGCCAAAACGGCACCACGAACGGCTACGGCGGCCACGCGCCGTTTCCGCAATCACGTGAGTTTCTTGCCCCCGGCATGACCAACTACGCCTCGACCGTCATTCGCCGCCAGATGAACGGCGACGGCGGCTTGGGCGAGCATGGCGCAGGAGCAGGCAACGTCGCACTCGAAACGCCGCGCCTGGCGGAATCGCGTACGTTGCCGTGGCCGCAGAACGCGACGATTCCCGAGAACGTCGTGCTGCTCGAGCAAGGCAAATCGGCGCAGAGTATCGTGCGTACGGCCCTGTGTGTCGAGCCGCGCAACGGCAAGCTCCACATCTTCATGCCGCCGCTCGAGCACGTCGAAGACTATCTCGACCTCGTGGCGAAGCTCGAACAAACGGCCGAGCATCTCAAGCTGCCGATCGTCATCGAAGGCTACTTGCCGCCGCACGATCATCGCTTGACCTACTTGCGAGTGACCCCTGATCCGGGCGTGATCGAAGTCAACTTGCAACCGGCCGCCAGTTGGGACGAGCTCGTCCGCAACACGACCGTGCTCTATGACGAAGCGCGCCAAACGCGGCTCGGCACCGAGAAGTTCATGCTCGACGGGCGTCACACCGGCACCGGCGGCGGCAATCATATCGTGCTCGGCGGGCCAACCGCGGCCGACAGCCCGATCTTACGACGACCGGATCTGCTCCGCAGCTTGGTCGGCTACTGGAACAACCATCCGTCGTTGTCGTATCTGTTCTCGGGCTTGTTCGTCGGACCGACGAGCCAAGCACCGCGTATGGACGAAGCACGCCATGAGGCGGTCTACGAGCTCGAAACGGCGTTCCAACAACTTCCCGACGCGCCGAACTGTCCGCCTTGGATGACCGACCGGTTGTTCCGGCACTTGCTCATCGACGTGACGGGCAACACGCATCGGGCCGAGTTCTGCATCGACAAGCTCTTCTCGCCCGACTCCAGCACCGGACGGCTCGGGCTCGTCGAACTGCGAGCCTTCGAGATGCCGCCGCACGCCCGAATGAGCCTGACGCAGCAGCTTTTGTTGCGCGGCTTGCTCGCCGAGTTCTGGAAGCGGCCTTACCAAAGCCCGCTCGTTCGCTGGGGAACCGGCCTGCACGACCGCTTCATGCTGCCGCACTTCATCGCCGAAGACTTCGTCGACGTGATCGACGACTTGAAATCGGCGGGCTTCGATTTCCAACAAGATTGGTTCGACGCTCACTTCGAGTTCCGCTTTCCGTTCTGCGGAAAGATCGTGCAGCGCGGCGTCGAAGTCGAAATTCGCCAAGCGATCGAGCCGTGGCATGTGTTGGGCGAAGAGTCGAGCGCGTCGGGCACTTCCCGTTTCGTCGATTCTTCGGTCGAGCGGGTGCAAGTGAAAGTCTCCGGCCTGATCGATCCGCGCCACGCGATCACCTGCAACGGACGACGCGTTCCGCTACATCCGACCGGCAAGCTCGGCGAGTATGTCGCCGGAGTTCGCTATCGTGCGTGGCAGCCGCCGTCGTGTCTGCATCCGACGATCGGCGTTCACGCGCCGCTCACGTTCGACGTCGTCGACACCTGGTCGCAGCGTTCGATCGGCGGCTGCATGTGGCACGTCGCGCATCCCGGCGGCTTGAGCTATACGACTTTTCCGATTAACGCCTATGAAGCGGAGACGCGGCGAACATCGCGGTTCTTCGCGATGGGGCACACGCCCGGAAAAATCACGGTGCCGCCCGATGAGCGCAATAAGGACTACCCGATGACGCTCGATCTTCGTCGCGATCCGGTTCGCGAATTCCCGGTCTGAGCGACGCAGCGCGGAAGCGCGAATTTACTTTCCCCGTGAAAGGGATTCGGCACCCCGCTCGCCGGCGTCGTGGTTTACACTCCGGGTCGTAAAGATTAGATTAGTGGGATGCTCGAAGAAGACGTGCGAGCCTTTCCGGTGCAGGAAGTACCGACGGGAGAGGCGGCCCAACTCGTCTTCGTTCGAACGCCGTTCGAACGATCCGGTTTCGGAGGCGGCGATAGGTTCCGAGGCGGCGATTGGAACTCGAACGACGACACGGTAGGCGGAAGATATGAGCGTTTCGACCGAAGCCGCACCGACGCGGCCTCCGGATGACATTCTCGCCGGATACACTCCGCCGGCCGGTGTCTTCGACGAAATGGTCGACGGCTTCGGGCAGTTGCGCCCTTCTTGGAAGCGCTTCATCTCCGCGCTTGGCGAGTCGGGCAGCGAAGGGATGGTGCGCCAAGCCGACCAAGCCCGACGGTTGCTGCGCGACAACGGCGTCACTTACAACGTCTACGGCGAGTCGCACGATGCCGAACGGCCGTGGGAGCTCGACTGCGTTCCGCTGCTGATTTCCAGCAACGAATGGAATACGCTCGCCGACGGCCTCACGCAACGAGCCACGTTGCTGAACCTAATTTTGATCGACCTTTACGGTCGACAAGATTTGCTGAAGCAAGGCCTGCTCCCGGCGGAGCTCGTGCTCGGGCATCCCGGCTACTTGCTCCCCTGCCGCGACTTGCGCGTGCCGAACGATTGCTATCTTCATCTCTATGCGGCGCATCTCGGCCGCCGCTCCGACGGCAGTTGGCTCGTCCTCGCCGACCGGACGCAAGGGCCTTCCGGCGCCGGCTATGCGCTGGAGAATCGACTGGTCGTCTCGCGTGTGTTGGCGGAAAGCTTTCACGAAGCGCGCGTCCGCAGGCTGGCTTCGTTCTTCAAGACGTTGCGCGAGTCGCTCTTCTCGATCGCCACGCGACACCGCGAAAATCCGCGCGTCGTGCTACTTACGCCGGGGCCATCGAGCTCGGCATACTTCGAAGACGCTTATCTCGCGCGCTACCTCGGCTACACGCTCGTCGAAGGGGGCGACCTCACGGTTCGCGACAACTCCGTGTTTCTCAAGACGCTCGGCGGGCTGCTGCCGGTCGATGTCGTCTTGCGTCGCTTACAAGACAACGATTGCGATCCGTTGGAATTACGCAGCGAATCGATGTCGGGAGTCGCCGGGCTGCTGCAAGCGGCGCGTTCGGGCAACGTCGTCATCGCGAACGCGCTCGGCAGCGGCATGCTTGAAGCTCCCGCGCTCGCCGCGTTTCTACCGGAGCTTTGTCGTCGGGTTCTCGGCGAAGAATTGAAACTCTCCTCGGTGCCAACCTGGTGGTGCGGCCGCGAAGAAGACCGCCGTTACGTGCTCGACAACATGTCGAGGCTGCTGATCAAGCCCGCACTGCTGCACCGCAATCGCAAAACGATCCACGGCGGCCAGCTTTCGCCCTCGGAACGGGAACGCTTAGCCGAACAAATTCGCCGCCGTCCGCATGCCTACGCGGCGCAAGAACTGATCGACCGCTCGTCGGCACCGGTCTGGACGCGCGGTGAGCTCCAGCCGCGGCATGTCGCCCTGCGCACGTTCGTCACCGCGGCCGGCGACCACTACGATGCGATGCCCGGCGGCTTGATTCGAGTCTCGGGCGACTCCAACTTGCTCGGCACCTCGATGTCGGCCGGCCAAGGCAGCAAAGACCTGTGGATCTTGTCGGACGGGCCCGTCACGCCGGTCACGCTGCTCCGCGCTCCCGACGTACCGGTCGACCTGCGCCGCAGCGGCAACGATCTACCGAGCCGCGTTGCCGACAATATGTTTTGGTTGGGCCGGCAAATCGAACGGGCCGAAGGAATCGTGCGGCAATGGCGCAGCGTTATTACGCGCTGGATCAGTGAATCGGAACCGGGCGGGATGTCGGAGATTCCGATCTTCTTCGACGCGCTGCTGGCCGACTGGCACGACGAAGAGCCGGCCCGCGTTACCGCGAGCGATCCCTACCATGTCCGGTTTCAAGAGTTGCTGCGGCTGCTCTACGACGAGTCGCGCGCCGATTCCCTGCGCTCGACGATCCACTCCGTACATCGCTTGGCGTCGATCGTCCGCGATCGGCTCTCGGTCGACAGCTACCGCATTCTCAGCCAGCTGGAACGAGAGATCGGCAGCGGCAGGATTCCCGAGCAAAACACGCTGAACGAAGTGCTCGTGCAGCTCAATCAATTGATCTTCCTCCTCTCCAGCTTCAGCGGGATGGGAATGGAGAGCATGACCCGCGGCCCAAGCTGGCGGTTCCTCGACATGGGCCGGCGCATCGAACGGGCGCAGCATACGGTTCGCCTGCTGAAAGGGACACTCGTTCGCAAACTCGTCGAGCCGGTCCCGGTGATCGAAGCCTTGATGGAAATCGCCGACAGCGCGATGACGTATCGAGCTCGCTACCTAACCTCGATTCAGCTCGCACCGGCGCTCGATCTGGTGATGACCGATGAATCCAATCCCCGTTCGGTGGCGTTTCAACTTGCGGCATTGGCCGACCATGTGAAAGGCTTGCCGCACGACGAAGGGAAGCCGCAATCGACGCGCGAACAGCGTGTTATGCTGGCCGTACAAACGGAGCTGCGCCTCACCGATGTCGAAGCCTTATGCTCCGCCGCCGACAACGATGGAGATCATAGGGAACTAGGCGAGTTGCTCCAACGACTCGAAAAGCATCTCACGGCCTTGGCCGAAGCGATCGCCCACACCTATCTCGTTCACGCCGGGCCGTCGCGGCATCTCGGTCGCATCACCGTCTCCGGCGGGAACTTGCCATGAAATATCGAGTGCGCCATTCCACGACCTACAGCTACGACGACACGGTGCCGATCTGCCAGAACGAGGCGCATCTCAAGCCCCGCTCGTGTGCGAATCAAAAGTGCTTATCAAGCACCCTGACGATCTTGCCCGTGCCGGCGCTGATGGTCGAACGAGCCGACTACTTCGGGAATCACATCTCTTTTTTTTCGATTCAAGAAGGGCATCGGCAACTCTCGATCTCGGCCGATAGCCTGGTCGCGATCGCCGAAATTGCGATGCCGAAGGTGGAAGAAACGGCTCCCTGGGAATCGACGCTCGATTTGGTGCGCGGCACCCTCGACGGTCCGCATTTCGAGGCGCGCCACTTCACGTTCCCCTCGCCGTACATCCCCGACACCGACGACTTAGCCGACTACGCTCGTCCGTCGTTCGCGCCGGGCCGCCGGCAGCTCGAGGTCGTGCTCGACCTCACGCATCGGATCTTCACGGAGTTTAAGTTCGACCCCTCGGCGACTTGCATCAACACGCCGCCGAGTGAAGTGTTGCGCGTCCGTCGCGGCGTGTGCCAAGACTTCGCCCATCTGATGATCGGCTGCTTGCGTGCGTTCGGCCTGCCCGCGCGCTACGTCAGCGGCTATCTCTCGACGATTCCTCCGGCAGGCCGGCAGCGCATGGTCGGAGCCGACGTTTCGCATGCCTGGGTCTCGGTTTACTTTCCGAACATCGGTTGGCTCGACTTCGACCCCACGAACGACCTCATCCCTTCGACCCGGCATATCACGCTCGGCTGGGGCCGCGACTACGGCGACATTTGCCCGATCAAAGGGGTCTTCATCGGCGGCGGCTTGCATGCCATGAAAGTTTCCGTCGACGTCGAGCCGATCTAGGCATTCACGGGCTGAGCATTTTGGGATTGCGCATTCGGTGGTTGCGCATTCGCGGCGGCAGCCACGGCACACGTCGGCTCGTTCGTATCCCCCGCCGTTTGAAACAGCGGATTGTCCGCGCGCCCTTGAATCACCAAACGATGAATGTAGCGCAGCTTTTCCACGACCGGCTTCAAAAACACCTCGGGCACCAGATTCAATAACCCCAAGTTGCGATTGATCTCATTCGCCGCGAGCCCGAACGCTTGGTAGCGCGCGATCATCATATCGAGATCGGCGTTCGTCGGATCGGTAATGCCGCCGAAGCCGACGTGCTCGGCCGTGTCGAGCGTGCTCGTCATGTCGAGATAGGTCGCCCAGGTTTCGGCGAAATCTTCCCAAGGATGCATCGTCGCATAGGCGCTGACAAACGTCTCTTGCCACTTCGGAAGCGGCCCGTTTTTGTAGTATCGCTCCAGCGCGACGTCGTAGGTCGGGTTGTTGTGATCGCCGAACACGGCGATGCACTCCGCTTCTCGCTCTGGCCGGCCCTTGATGAGCGCGTCCCAATAAAAGTGGCCGATCTCGTGGCGAAAATGGCCGATCAAAGTTCGATGGGCTTCGTTCATCACGACGCGCAGCTTTTCGCGCTCGACGTCGTCGGCCTCGCGAATGTTGATCGTAATGCGTCCGGCGTCGTGGCCGGTGTAAACCGTTTCCGATTGTCCAGTGGCTCGCCAGTAGTTTCCTTTAGGAATGATGTCGGCTTTAAAGTCGAAGCGGAGCGCCGGCTCGATGCCGTCGGCCGTGGTTCCATAGGGCAAACCGAGTTCGCTCAAGTCGTAAAACAGTCGGCGCTTCGCGGTTTCGAGCGAATACCATTTCGATTTATTGCCCGGCACCGTGAGGTCGGGAATCGTTTCATTGAACCGGCAGCAATCGCAGAGCGCTCCTGCCGGAGCCCCTTCCAGCGCGACGCAGCGATTGCAAACTTGATGCTCGCCGTAGTTGAAGCACTTGATGAGCGCGATGCCGCACTCCGGACGGCCGCAGCGGATGCCGCCGTCGGGCGTCGCGGCAAGCGGGGCCAACGTGCGACAGCCGGGACAGAACCCCAATTCGCTCGAACACTTCAAGCAGATGTTGTTGTCGAAGTAGATCGTGCCGCCGCAGGTACAAACGTAGTTTCGCATGGCCGTGCTTCGTTGCAAGAAAAGAGGTCGCCGAATCGGTATTCACTCAGTATTCCGGCTTCGCCCTAAAAGGCAACGCCCGGCAAATACCAGGTCGAAGAATGTTCACCGCGGTCGATCGGTAGACATACGAACGAGTCGATTTTCTTGATTTACGACGGCCCTCATGCCAAGAAAAGAGGGATTTGCCTCCAACTTACGAGAAGATCGTGGTTCGACTCGCCGAGCACCGGGCACCTATACTATGCACAAAGTTCTTAAAAATTTTACCGTCCACTTGAGTGCGGGATCTTCTGGCGATGTCAAAGACAACACGATTTTGGATGTTCATCGGCATACTTGCATCGTTGGTGCGAATCTCAAGTGCGGTCGGCCAATCGACCAACGCGGAACCGGCCTTCGACCTCACCGTCGAACAGCGACAATGGATGGAAAACCTTCGGCTTGGGAAAGAGGTCGGGCCGTCGGCGGCAAAGCTGTACTACGCACAAGTAAAACCTGCCTATCCGTTGTTCTACGAGGCTTGGTCTCAGGCCGAACCGGCTCTCAAGATCCAACTTCTAGGGTTCATCGCCAATCGCAGAATGCCCCGTTGGGAAGAAGTTTTGCATGTCGCCGCAGCCGACGATCGACGAGAGTTGCGCGTCGAAGCGCTCCGTTATTTCCAGTACCTCGACGCCGACGCCAAGACCATCGGCCGACTACGAACGACGCTCGGAGACGCCGATCGAGAAGTACGTTGGATGGCCGCCAAGGCCCTCGCACAAATGCCGGCGGCAGTGGTCGAACTGCGCGCGGAGGTGAAGTCGTGGATCGAAAACCCCGACGTTCTTTTACGTCAGCCGTTGCTGGCGAACATCGTGCCGAGCGACAAGGTGCTCGATCATGTCGAGCCTTACTGGCTCGCGGCGTTGGCAAACCCCGACGCAATGACGCGCATGTCGGCGGCGGAAGGCCTGCAGCGGTTGAAGACTTTCGCGCCTGCAAGACTTCGAAACGGAGTCGTCGAACCCAGATCGGAAGAGAGAGGCAAACTCTGCGATTCGCTGCTCAACCTCATGATCAAAGATCTCGGGCACGCCGATGCGGCACTTGCCGGTGCTTCGATGTACGCTCTTGTTGCGCTTGGGAGTCCTGCTCTTGAGCAGCGCATCGTCGAGATGCTTAGCAGCGATGAATTGCCCGCGCGAGCCCGTGCCGCGGAGGTGTTGCGTAAGCGGAAAGCGGCTTTCGACCCGTCCTTGCTTTCACCGGTGTTCGAGCGAGGCGACGAAACGCTGCAACTTTTCGTCTGCGGCACTTTAGGACGTGTGCAAACGGCGGCCTGTGCGCCGGTCGCAGCGAAGGGGCTTGCGAGCAAACACCCCTCCGTGCGACAAGCAATGCTCTACACATTGGAAAACTTGCCGGCGAACGTGAGCGGGCCGATCTTGATTCAAGCTTTGAAACACGAGGACCCGAACGTTCGACGACGAACCGCAACGATCCTGGGACGGCGTCGCGATACCGATGCACTAGCGGCGCTCGATCACGTCGCCGAACTCGATGCCGACGTCACGGTTCGCGATGCCGCACGTCGCGCCGCGGCGATCGTCGGCGGGCGCGACCTCGCCAAGATACTCGTCGATCGTAAGCAACTGCTCGAGCAAACATCCGAGCGACCCGTTCGCAAATTCGATCTCGCCCCAGGAGGCATTCCGATCGATGTCGAGGGGGTGATGCAGATCGATTCGCACAAGCAACTCTTCGTCGATGATTTGATCGTCGCGAGCATCGGCACCGCCGAACGGAAGGCGCATTCGTTCCGGAAAGACCCGCGCAATCCGATCTTCGAGCAAGAGTATCCTTGGGAGCGACAAGGGACGCTGACGTTCGTCAGTTCGGTGCATTACGACATCGAGACGAGGCTCTTCATTGCGTGGTATCACTCGATGCTCGGTGCCCCGGACGCGACGAAAGGAGAGCTTGGTCGAACGCCGCTCATCGCTTATAGCGTCGATGGAATTCATTGGCAGCGGCCTCTCATCGGGCAAAAAGCGTGGGTCGGATCGAAAACGAATAACGTCGTCGGCACGTCGAACAATATCGTGCCGATCCCCGCTGCCAAGGATCCGACTAAGCGTTATGCGTCGTACGTTTTTCATCCGGAAAAGAACGCTCTCGCCGTCGCCTACTCGCCGGATGGCATCGGTGAATGGACCGAGTTCAAAGCGGTTTGCGGCGGCGGGCGCGATGTCGTGACCGCGTGTCGCGACGATCTCGGCGGGGGCTATTTCGCGTTTATGAAATGGCGTTTGGGTCCCTGGTCGCGACGGAGTGCCTGGGCCGCTTGGGGGCCGACGCCCGACGCGATGACGCGCGGGCCGATCAACATCACGGCCGACCTCACCGACGACCAAGGCTCGGCAAACCGAATCGCCGCGGCATTTCCGACTCTCGACTACTTCCAACCAAGCCAATTTCACACCGAGATTTACGAAGTAACTCCGTTCATTTACGAAGGACACTACTTCGGGCTCCCGATGCGTTTCGACGTGAGCGGCCGCGGAGGAGGCAACATCGATGGAATTACCGATGTGATGCTCATCGCTTCGCGCGACAAACAGGGGAAACAAGGGTGGCAAAGACCCGCCGGCTCGGAGAGCGCCCCTTTGCTCGCTCTCGGACGCTGGGGAGAGTGGGACTCAGGCCAAATCTACGGCCCGAACGGCTTGCTCGTGGTCGACGATGAAATCGTGTTTTACTATACGGGCGCCTGCTTCGGACACGAGCCCGAAGGAAGCAAATCGGACGGCGAAGGAAACTCGGCTTACCGCGCAGCGATCGGCCGAGCTACGTTGCGACTAGATGGCTTAGTCTCGCTGCATGCGGACGATACCGAAGCCACGATCGCAACCAAGAAGCTCCGTTTCCTCGGCTCGCGATTGCAAGTGAATGCCGCCTGCGCGCAAGGGACGCTGCTCGTCGAAATGTGCGACGCTGCGGGAGCACCGATTCCCGGGTTTACGTTTGCCGACTGCGATCCTTTCATCGGCGATGCGTTACGCCACGTCGTGAGTTGGCGGGGAAAGTCCGATCTGTCGGGCTGGGCCGGCAAGGCGATGCAAGTGCGCTTCAGGCTTCGCAACGGCGATCTCTATGCGATGCAATTTACGATCAGGTGATCCACGAAATCGAGCACTCTAGCGACTCGGCATCCCCCTCTGTAAGATGGAAGCCCTGCCGAGTTCGTCGTTACACCTCTCTCTTGAATGGGCATGTCGGTTATGGTCGCCGAGTGGTTTATTCTCTCGAACGATCACCCCACCGGACCTTATACGCAAGAGGCGCTGCTCGGATTTATGCAGCAAGGGAACGTCGTGCCGGGGAGTTTCGTCCGCAGGCTCGACGGCCCTTGGATGACCGGCGCGCAAGCCTATGCGCAGATCTCGGCGGCAATGGCGCAGATGGCTGCCGCTCAGCAGCCGGCTCCGACTGCTTATGGAGCTCCGCGGGCACCGTCCAACCAATCGGTAGCGAGCACTTTCGCAGCTCGGAATCGGCAGCGGAAATGGTCGAGCATCTTCAGCATGATCATCTCGGTTTGCTCGATCTTGGTCGGTTGCGCGGGTGCCGTATACATCTACAAGAACTTCGGCAGCCTGCTTATTCGGCCTCCTGCGCAGCAAAAGCCGCAGGAGATCATCGTGATTCAACAGCCGCCGAAGGTCCAAGCGACGGGCACGGCGGAGCCGACCACGGTTCCAAGCGGCACCGTTCCGAGCAGCACAGCTCCGAGCGGCACGGCGCCTGCCGGCGCTCAAAACTAACGCTTCTTCTCCGCTCGGCGTCGAACTCAGCGGCTTTTCTCAAGCAGCATTTCCAGGTAGCTGCGTCGTTCGACTTCTTGAAGCCCAAGCTCGTCTTGCAGAGCCAGAATCTTCCCCTTCGCCAACTCGATCTCGTGAGAGTCGACGACGAGCTCGATTTCCAAGAACGTCCCGACCTCGTCGACCTCGTCCCAGACGATCTCGAATTGCGTCCCATTCCGTTGGAGCTCGGCGGCGCTCCGCCGCTTGACCACTTTCGCCGTCGCCCGAAATCCTAAGGCCAGCAGTAACTCCTCGAACCGCGCCGCCGCTTCACTTCCGCCGACGAGCGGCTGCTCCAACTCACGGCGCGTCTTCACCGTCTTATCGAGCTTCGGGCCCTTATACGTCACGAAGTTCTCTTCGCCGACCGTGCGAATGCGGAGCGCTTCATCGGTCGCGGCGAAATCGCGTGCCGGGTGATTGAAGTAAGCATCGACCTGTCGAAACGGCGTAGCAAACGCCACACCAAGTCCTTCCAGCCGAGCGCGAAGCGCCGCCGGATCAACAACGCGAAACTTCTGTTCGACTTCGAGTTTCATCACTGAGCTCTTTGCTGTCCGCTCTGTGCCAACGGTTTCGGTAGCCGCACCGGCGGAAACTCGCCCGATTCGCCGATGCGCGACGGGTCGTCGCGGGTGACTTGCGTTTCCATGACGTGTTGCCTGCGCACTTTGCGCACAAGAAACCGCAGGCCGGAGCTGCGCACGATGTCGCCGCCGCGTACCGGTCGGCCGACGATGTGGCGAATCAGATCGTTGATGTTCCGCACCTCGGCGGGAACGGCCGTCCGCTCGAACTTCACGCCTGCCGCCTGTTCCAACCGCTCCAGCGGAACTCCGCCGCCGGCGACCCAGCCGGAACCGCTGTAGGCGAAGTGGGTCGGTGCCCGATCGAACTCGTCGAGAATATCGCCTACAAGTTCCTCCATGATGTCTTCGAGCGTGAGCATGCCGACGACGAGCTTCGCTTTGTCGCGCACCAGCGCGATATGCGTATGCTCGCGGATCATCGACTCTAAGCCGGCCGAGAGCGTGAGATCGGCGTCGAGATAGTGCAGCGAGCGCACGATCCCGCGCAGCGACGGCATATCGGGGCTCAGTCTCAGCTCCGAAACGATATCCTTGAAATTCACATAGCCGCAGATGGATTGCCGGTCGCCCGAATGTTCGCAGACGGGAAATCGGGTATGCATGTCGGTATGCGCAATCACGAGGCTCTCGGCCATCGTATGGTCGAGATCGAGCGTGACGATTTCATCGATCCGGACCATCACCTCCGCGATCTTGCGAGCCGACAACCGCGCGGCACCGAGAATGATTTTCTCTTCCTGCTTGCCGATCAAGCGCGAGGTGCGTGCGAGCGCCACCACGGCCCGAAGTTCCTGCATTTCGGCGACTTCGTGCTTGTGCCCATCGAGCAATGGCCGCCAGCGGCGCTCGCTCCAATCGAGCAACATCGAGCTGCTCGCCTCCAAGACCCAAACGGCCGGGTACGTGATCTTCGACATGAGATGCATAGCCGGCGAAAGCTTGATGCGGACCCATTCTTTGTTCTTGAGCGCGAAGACTTTGGGAATCAGCTCTCCGGCGACGATCGTCACGGCGCTGAGCGGGACGACGAAGATCGCCAGCGCGCAAACGTTCGACCAGCGCGCGGACATGCCGAATCGTTCTTGCAGATAGGGCCCGATCGTGTCGTCGACCCCTGCTCCGCCGGTCGCCGCGGCGATCGCTCCGACGAGCGTGATACCGAGTTGAATGACGGCGAGACTCGCCTCCATATTCTCCTTCATGTGGAACGCGGTCTTCGCGCCGGGCCGATTCTCGTCGGCCATCACCTTCAACCGACCGAGGCTGACGCTCGCCAGCGCAATCTCATAAGCGGCGAACACGGCATTGAGCGCCACCATGCACCCGATAATCACCCAGACGCCGATCGTCATGAACTCCCCTTGAACCACCACACGTACGAAACCCGACCGCTCGGCCGTCGCATTCTCTGCCGCAAGGCGCTTCGGAATTGTATCGCACCACGGCCGGATCGGCACCGCCTCTTCTCGCGCAACGAAACCGATCGAAACGGCTGGAACGCTCGGCTTAGTCGCCGGCGATTATTTTCCCGGCTTTCGCATGTCATCGAACCGCCTATGATGACGAAGCCTAGGCGGCCGCGCGCCCTTTACTTCGAGAGCCGATTCGATGACTCCTTCCACACGTCGTACGTTTCTGACGCTCGGTCTTTGGGGCTCGCTCGCCTTGCTCGCAGCCTTAGCGTTCCGGCGCTTGGAACGGCCGCGCTCGGCCCCGCCGATCGATGCGCGACTGGAACAACTCGACGTCGTTCCGCTCGCGAACGGTGCGCGGCCTCTCACACGCGCCGAACTCGAAGGCAAAACCGTGTTGATCAACTTCTGGGGAACGTGGTGCCCGCCGTGTCGTGAAGAGTTTCCTCATCTCGCAGCACTTGAGAAACAATACCGCGGCCGAAACGATTTCCTGCTGCTCAGCATCTCGGCGACCGGCAGAATCCCGGAAGATGTCGATGGGCTCCGTGAAGAAACGGAAGCGTTTCTTCGCGGCGGCAACTATGAACTACCGATCTATGCCGACCCGAGCGGCAACACACGCCGCGGGCTCCGAATGGCCGTCGATTCGAGCATCTATCCCGCGACCGTGCTTATCGACCGCTCAGGACGAGTCGCCGGAGCGTGGGAAGGTTTTCTCGTCTCCGAGTTCGACGAGATCAAGCTGAAGATCGCAGGCTTGCTGCAAGCGAAGTAAACTTGCCGGCGATCGGAAACGGGACGCTCGGCGACCCGCTCGCCGAATGCGTTACAGCCGGCAGTTCTTGATTTGCGTCTCGAGGATCGCGCTGGCGCCGAGAGCTTCGAGCCGTTCCATGATCGGGATCACTTCGTTGCGCTTCACCATCGCGCGCACGGCGCACCACTTCGGGTCTTCCAGCGCGCTGACGGTCGGCGAACTGAAGCCCGGCGTGATCTTCTCCGCGTCGGCGAGCTTGGCCCGCGGCACGTTGTATTCCAGCAAAGAATAGGCCCGCGCGATGACGACCCCTTCGAGCCTGCGGACGACGCGATCGGCCGTTTCCGCATGGCGATTGCGATCGTTTTGCACCAGCACGGTTTGGTATTGGCCGATGTCGGTGAGAATCTTCAAGCGATTGGCGGCGAGCGTGCTCCCCGTTTCCACAAGGTCGACGATCGCGTCGGCGACGCCGAGCGCGATCATCACCTCGACCGAACCGCTCAACGTCACCAGATGGGCCGTCGCGCCGTGCTGCTTAAGATAGGTTTCCGTAACGTGCGGAAAGCTCGTGGCGACTCGTTTGCCGTCGAGATCGGCCGGCTTCGAGATCGCCGAGTCTTCCGGAATGCAGATCGAGAGCTTGCATTGGCCGACGCCGAGATCGAGCCGCGGGTTGAGCTCGACACCGCTCTCGGAGATCAAGTCGCCGCCGGTAACGCCCATGTCGATCGCCCCTTCGGCGCACAGCACGGGAATGTCTTCGGTGCGCAGGAACGTGATGTCGACAGGGAGTTCCTTGCAGCGCGCAAACAGGCTCCGCTCTTGTCGGCGGAAGTTGAGGCCGGCTTCCTTCAAAAGTTCGGCCGCTAGTTCCGCCAAGCGGCCTTTGCTCGGCACGCCGATTCGCAAGCTATCCATCATCGTAATTCTCTGGTTGTTATTCGCTCTGCTTCGGAGGCCGTGCGGCCTTCTCGGCCAATCCGGAAAGGCCGAACCGCCGGCCAAGCTCCGCTTCGAGCTCCGCAAGCGCGACCCCGCGGTGCGCCATCATCACGAACAAGTGGTAGACGAGGTCCGCGCATTCGTAAACGAAATGAGACCGGCCGGCGTCGTCAGGTTCGCCGGCCGCCTCGACGACTTCGGTCGCCTCTTCCGTAATCTTCAAGCCGATCTTCGGCACTCCGGCGGCGAGCAACTTCGAGGTGTACGACGTCGCCGACGGATTCGCCTTGCGATCCTCGATCGTCTGCATCAGTTTTGCCAGCACGTCGGACACGTCGCTCATGCGAGCCTTCGTCTCAAGTTCGGTGGGGATTTCAGCGTACGTCGGGCTTACCAAAGTCGCTCGGCTGCCGCAAAATAGCGGCAGGGAATCTTCCATCTTAGATAGCGGCCGAAAATCGGGCAATCGGCTACGGCCCCCCGTCGCGGGCGATTGAGTGCCCGAGAACGTCGCCGGCCCCCGCGAATTCGCTGCAATCGTTATGTCGCAACCCTTTCCCGCCGCATGTGTTTACCTCTCGGGCCCGACGGCGAGCGGCAAGACCGCGATTGCGCTGGAGCTAGCGAAACTGCTCGACGCGGAAATCGTGGCGATGGATTCGATGACGCTTTATCGCAAGCTCGATATCGGCACCGCCAAGCCGACGCCGGCCGAACGGGAAGCCGCCCCGCATCATCTGCTCGACCTCGTGGAGCCCGACGCGGAGTTCAGCCAAGCGGAGTACGTGGCGGCGGCGAAGAACACGGTCGACGCGATTCTCGCGCGCGGGCGGATACCGCTCTTCGTCGGGGGGACACCGCTCTATTTGAAGACGCTGCTCCGCGGCATGTTCGAAGGCCCGCCCGCCGACTGGGAATTGCGACGGGCCCTGGAAGCGGAAGCGCGCAACGGGCCTCCCGGCCGATTGCACGCAATGCTGCACGAAGTCGATCCGATCGCGGCGGCGAAGCTGCATGCGAACGACGAGCGGCGATTGATTCGGGCCTTGGAAGTATATCGCTCGACCGGCATGCCGATCAGCGCACATCAGAGCCAATTCGAGCAGGTGCGCGAAGAGGCGAGGGGGCGGGTCTTCGTGCTCGATCGGCCGCGCGAGAAGCTCTATGAACGCATCAACGCCCGCGTCGATACGATGCTCGCCGACGGGTTGCTCGACGAAGTGCGAAAGCTCATCGCGGAAGGCCAAGCTTTCGGGCGAACGGCAAGCCAAGCGCTCGGCTATCGTGAAGCGCTCGAATATCTCGCCGGCAACACGACGGAAGCGGCCATGGTCGACGCGATCAAGCAGAACACACGGCGATTCGCCAAGCGACAACTGACCTGGTTTCGCAGCTTGCCGGAATGCCGCAGTATTCCGATGGACGACGAGGCGACGCCGGCCGAGGTTGCTGTGCGGATTTTCGAAATCATCTCGGAGTCGGCCGCGAAACCGCAAGCGAACGACGTGCGCGATTAGTTGGTTTCGGCCGCAGCGCTTCGGCGATAGAATCGGAGCCGTACGCGAGTCCTGCATCATCCGACCACTGACCACTGAACACCGACCACTGCCCCACCCATGCAAACACTTCTCAAAGCGGCTCACGACGAGCAAGGTTGGATCACGGCTATTCGTCGTGAGATTCACCGTTTTCCGGAACTCGGCTACCAAGAGGTGCGCACCAGCGCGCTGATCCGCAGCAAGCTCGACGAGCTGAAGATTCCGTATCGCTATCCGGTCGCGGAGACGGGCATCATCGCTACGCTCGGTCGAGCCGATGGTCCCTGCGTAGCGCTGCGCGCCGATATCGATGCGCTGCCGATCGACGAACAAGCCGACGTAACGTTTCGCAGCGAAGTGCCCGGCAAGATGCACGCTTGCGGACACGATGCCCATGCGGCCATGTTGCTCGGTGCGGCGAAGTTGTTGAAGGCGCGCGAATCAGAATTGCCCGGCACGGTGAAACTCTTCTTCCAACCGGCGGAAGAAGGGGGCGCGGGGGGCCGGCAGATGTGCATCGAGGGGGCCCTGGAGGCGCCGCAAGTGCAGCGCGTGTTCGGCGTCCATGTGTGGCCCTATCTCACGACCGGCACCATCGGCGCGCGCGAGGGAACTTTTCTGGCCTCGGCCGGGTCGCTCGCCATCACCATCACCGGCCGCGGCGGTCATGCAGCGATGCCGAATCTTGCGATCGATCCGGTCACGACTGCCGCGAAGCTCGTGTGCGAATTACAAACCATCGTGGCCCGCGAACTCGATCCGCTGGAACCGGGCGTCATCAGCATCACGACGATTCACGCCGGCGAAGTCTACAACGTGATTCCGACCGAAGTGAAGATGACGGGCACGATCCGCTCACTGACTTCGGCCGGAATGAAGTTCCTGCAACAGCGCGTAACCGAAATGGCCGAGCACGTCGCCGCGGCGAATCGCTGCACGGCTTCGGTCACGTTTCCGGGCCACGACTACCCGCCCACTCGCAACGACGGCGATTGCTGGAACCTGGCGCAAGAGATCGGTCGGGAACTGTTGGGAACGGACAACGTCGTCGAACTTCCGCCGACCATGGGGGGCGAAGACTTCGCATACTACACGGAACAAGTCCCCGGCTGTTTCGTGGGGCTCGGCGTTCGCAACGAACAACAAGGGGCGACTTACAGCGTCCACCATCCACGCTTCAAGCTCGACGAATCGGCCCTTCCGATCGGCTCGGCGCTGCACGCGGCGTTTGCGATCCGCTCGCTAGCGGAATTAAAAGTTCGCGGTTCGTAGTTCGTGGGTTGATTTCGTTCCTAGATTTGCGCTGCTGTCTATTTGCCTTGCTGTCGCGAAAGCCCCGCGTAGTCCCTTTATTCCGATCGCAAGGCTTGGGCCGCTGCCGGCCCTATCGAAGCACCGTCGGGTCGTGCTTTTCTGAGCGAACCCACTTTTCCGTTCGGCTCTCATGTCTTACAATTGCCCGTTCCTGACGGACGGACTCGCGGCTATTCAGGTCGCAGGCACCGTTCCGATGCGTGTCGCGCGCGTAGCTCAGTTGGTTAGAGCGCGGCCCTGATAAGGCCGAGGTCCCAAGTTCGAATCTTGGCGCGCGCATTAGGTAAGGAAGCCGTCTTCGAATGCGTTGCCTGAGGCAAAAAGCCTCAGTGCGACGCTCTTCGCGGCACTCTTCCGCCGACATTTTCGGGGACGTAGCTCAATTGGGAGAGCACTGCCTTTGCAAGGCAGGGGTTAGGGGTTCGACCCCCCTCGTCTCCACTCGACGACGCTCGTTGACAGCACTTGTCAGCGAGCGTTTTTCGTTTGCTCCGTCGACACTTGCGACGTTGCGAGGTGCGGCATTCGGCCCCTTGCCGACAGGTGCCGTTTTGTCAGGCGATGACCACGATTTACTCGTTTCGTCAGCAGTTGGTGCAAACGGCGACGAACGGCAATCATGCGTCCCGGTTGCCTTTATGGCGATTCGATCCGTTTGCGGCCTATCCGATAGCGGAAGCGATGGAAGCGAATCGAGCGCCCCGGCCACGTCAAGCAGTTTCGGATCGGTGTAAACGTTCATCGTCAGATCGATCGACGAATGGCGCATCGCCGCTTGCGCCGTGCGAGGTGCGACACCCGCCTTGCTCAACAGCGTGCCGTAGGTGTGCCGCATAGCATGAACGTCGACCGTGCGGCCCCGCTCGTCTTTCTTGGCGATGCCGGCCGCCTTCAGGTCGCGGTCGAGGATGCGAACCAATCCGGTAGGCACATTGAACAACGGAGTTTCGGCAGGCAATCGCGTCGCTGTTGTCTCTTGCTGACATAACCGCCCGTTAAAGGCTACGGCATCAAGCGTGCCGCGTTTCGACGATTGAGCGGCCTCGGTGTCGAACGGGACCGTCGGCGATTGCGTAGCGGCTTCGTAGGCGTTCGCCTTGTCGCTCACCCATGCCCGCAGGTCGTCGGCCAGATCGGACCGGAGCGGTATGTCGGACCCTTGGCGGTTCTTTTCGTCCGCGGCATGCAGCACGACCAGCGGCGTCGGCCCGTCGAGTTCCAACTGCCCGACAGTCAGCGATGACAACTCCCCTTTACGCAGGCCGGTTAGTACCAGCGTTTTATAGATCAGGGCCCTTTCACGGCCGAGGCGTTCTAGTTCGGCCCGCACCACCGGACGCACGTTAGCAGTTAGTTCTCCCGTTCGTTTGCCGCGGCGTATCGTCATCGCATCCATTAACGGCCGCCGGCCGGCAACTTCGAGTAGGCGCACCAATTCGGCCTCGGTCAGGGAACGTCGTTTGCGGTTCTCTCTCCCCCACGGGTCGGCTTTTGCAATCGCGGCGAACGGGTTCGAGATCATCCGACTTGTCTTCACGCACCAGTTCCCTAGCACAACCAATTCCTTCCTAAATTCGTTGCAATTGCCCGGCGACATACCTTCGGACAGCTGCCGGGTCATCCAGTGATCGAACACCGAACCGCTCAGGTCGGATAATTGCTTGAAACAACATTCGTCTGCAACCCGATTGAGCCGTTGGCGTGCATTGCTTCGGCACATTTCGCTCAGTCCGTTCGGCGCTCGCTTAGTTCGTCGGGCGATAAATGCCTCGACATGCGGCCCTAAGGGTGTCGCCTGATGATCGGCGACGGCATCCTCGGCCGAGGTCATCACGCCCGCCTTAACCAATTCCGCTCGGCGTTCGAGGTCCCAGGCCGCGGCGATCGCATCCGGATCGACACCGCCCGTCGTGCGAAAGACAGTCAGCTCGATCTCGAACAGCCTGCGGCAATCCTCGCATGCGAAGTCGGAAGGTAGTAGAATCCCGACGAAGTGTCGCGCGTGTTGCGGGCCTCGCAGCATCGCCGACACGAAGGCAAGTTCGGCCGAGCGATCGAAGTGCGGCGCGGTTTCAAGGCGGTCGGATTCGGTGAGGGGCACGTCCTCGGGCATCGGGTCATTGTCGTTCGGCATCGAAAATCTCCTTGCGAAATCAATCATTTCGTGGCTCCAAATAACTCATCGTGCGTAGTGGGATGTTGCGAGAACCTGACCGATAGGCAACGGCTCGTTGTCATACGAGTGTGGCTCGGATCTTTGTCGCGAGGCGTCTGCAGATCGTGAACGTCGCGCTGCGTCTTCGTGAGTTTGATTGATGCGACTCGCCGCCTCTGCGGGTTCTTCGCCTTGAGATCCAGCTTCGATTTGAGCCAGCCGATCGGGTTGTTCACGGTCGGATCGGTGAGAGCCTTTTCGCGGGCCGCTAACGCGAACTCCTCGTCATCGTCGGAGCGAACGAGCCCTTTGCGGTAGCCGCGCTCACGCACGATCCATGCCCCGAACAGCGCAGGATCTGCGAGAACCTCGGAGGTCAGGTTTCCTTCCCAAGCTTCATCCAAATCGCCAGAGCAGCCAGAGCCGGTTAGCGCAGCGCGCTTGATGCTCTGGTGATTTGCAGAGCGTATTAGCTCTGGGCTCTGGTGTATTTGTGACATCGCCGTTCCGGCTGATTTTGTCACGGCTTTTTTGTTTCCTAAGTCGTGCCGCACCTCGGGTTTCGTATTCGCGCTTCATTCGGTGATTGATGATTGTGACATTGCCGTCCCGAAATGTGACATCGGCCGCAGCCGTGGCCTGGAGTTCGGTCAGCGCCGCCTCGAGTTCGAGGACCGTGCAGCGGCAAAGACGCGCCAGAATTTCTTTGCTACGCGTAGGCAGACCAGTGCGGCCCTCTTCGAACATCATGCAGAGCGCATCGAAATAGATGCCGCGCGTCGCAGGTGAACACGACGATACGGCGGGGTCTTTCAACCAATCGCCTTGATGGAACTGAGTCCAATGCTCCTTAGCCATTCGACGGCCTGCGAATCTCGCCCGTCGAGTGGACCGTGCGATTACCCTTGTGTAACATCATATTGCCCTTGAATTCGCCCGGTGGTCGGCTGATATCGACCACCGGGCCTAATACTTCGCTGTGCTCAACACCAAATATTCAAGTCGCTTCTACCGGCGTATTGCACGATCTGTTCGCGCCTCTCCTCGACATAGCGAGGGACGTTCCACACGTCGGTGCCGAATGCTGCCATTTGATCGTCGAAGGGGACGTCCCCGTAATGCGCGAGGGTCTCAATGATCTCGGCGCGTGTGTCTTGTTCAGTTGTCATAGGTGTCTTTCGCTGAATCAGGGAAGGAGAATAACGCTCAGTCGGCCGCGAGCTCGGCTCGAGCCCGCGCGAGTCGTAATTGCATCTGCTATGGTGTGGCCGGCTTCGGCGGCACAATCATGCTCAGGTCGACCCCAGGGTTCTGTGCTTAGACGAAGTCGCGCACCCATTGACGCGCGCTCAGCAAGCGATTGCCCAGCCGTTTCGCGCCGCCGACGCCCTTGTGTACCCAGCGGCTCAAGACCGCCGGGGCCGGCGCTTGCCCGTAAGGTTTAAGGAGATCGCGAACGGGCTCGAATTGAACGGCGCCGGCGGTTTCGACCGCCTCTGGCTTGGGTATGACGGCCGAGGGGCTAACCCGCACGCGGCACCTCGCTCCCGACGACGGTTCCGGCTTGCGTAATGAACGCGAGGAAGTCGGCACCGTGCACGAACGTGCGATTGCCGATGCGATAGCTGCGAAAGCCTTTGCGGCGGGCTTCGCGCAGGGATGATTTTGTTAGGCCGGCACGCTTAAGAAACGTGTCGATTAGATAGGCGACGTCGGATCGGATTTCGCCCGTATCGCGGCTGCTCTTCTCGGTCGCTTGCATGGCGGTTCCCTTCGGCGTTTGGACCGCATCGGCTTACCGTGCCGTTGCGTAACGCAGGAACCCTATCAAGACCGTCGCCGTTAGAACAAATCTGCTTTTTTCAAAGTGTCCGGTAAGTGTCCGTAAGGTGCCTCTCAATAATTTCGATACCGCTGCTCTGCCTTCATCGCGGCCGCCGGCTCCTTCGGCGTGGCATCGGGCAATATGTCTTGCGCAACATCAGCAATTTCACGTTTCTGATTTTTCGGTTTGGCGAGTTCTAAGATCAGCTTTCTGGTCATGTCATTGCGAGGCAATTTTTTTGTTGATGCTTTTTTTGTGTCCGATGATCTGTCCGCTGTCCGCATCGCGAAATTGGCTTGCAGCGCTTTCTGAATCGTCTGATCAGCCCCGATGTCCCGATACTTCTTTGCGAACGCGGCCACTCCCCCTGCGTCATCGACGATCTTACGCATCAATTCATCGATACTGTGGAGTCCAGCCGTCGAAAGGCTGGTCTGTTCGAATTCCAGGTATTCTTCCGAAGCAACACCGTCGTTTCGTGAGGCGATTCCCGCGAGCAAGCCTTCCCTTTCACGAAGCACCGTCGTCAATTTGAACGCGAAGCCAGCAATCCGACCATCAGGCTCGACGACGTTGTTGAAGAGGCCAGGCAGTAGACCAGCCGGCGGCGAAGTGACCTTCTTGTGAGGCTGCGTCGTCGCATCGCGATGCACGCCATTTACGGAACGTGTCGCAGGTTCGTCGGCAACCGGTTTCGTACGAGCGGCAGTGCGGGTTTTCTTCGCCATCAGAGCCTCAATCGTAAGTGACGAGCCGACCGATCGGAGCCGCGGCGATTGAGAACCGAAGCTCCGATCAGTCGTTCGGCGAGGATCAGTCGCCTACCCGAATCTGAACGCGCAAATTCAACCAAAAGCGCCGACTTTTTTGATTCAGACGGGGAAATCAGCGTCGTTCCGTGGTGAGTCGGCTTAAAGATGATTCACCCCACCCCTCCCTGACAACGCTTCCATTCGCAACGCAACGAGCTCCGATTTCGTTACAAATTCCGCAGCCGTATCTCCCTAATTTCCACCCGACGTTAGGGGAGGCTATAATCGCATCCCATAGTTAACCCGTGGGGAACGATTGATGGCGGTGGCGCTGGCAACGATCGTTAAGCAACTGGAAGACAGCGGCATCGTTGCGCCCGGCAAATTAGAAAACTTCGTACCGCCGAAGGCGCATCCGACGAGCGTGGAAGAGCTCGTTGCCGAACTCGTCAAGCAACATCATCTGACGAAGTTTCAGGCGGCCCAGGTGACGGGCGGTCGCGCCAAATCACTGATCCTCGGGGGCTACACGATCTTGGACAAGATCGGCGCGGGCGGCATGGGGCAAGTCTTCAAGGCCCAGCATCGGCGGATGGATCGCGTCGTGGCGATCAAGATGCTGCCGCCCACCATGACGAAAGACCCGGCGGCCGTGGCGAGATTCGAGCGCGAAGTGCGCGCGGCGGCTAAGCTCGAACACCCGAATATCGTCACTACCTACGACGCCGATCAGGTCAACGGCGTCCACTTCATGGTGATGCAGTACGTCGAGGGGCAAGACCTCTCGCAACTGGTCAAGCAGAACGGGCCGTTCCCGGTCGCGAAGGCAACGAACTATCTGCTGCAGGCGGCACGGGGCTTGGAATTCGCACACGGCGAAGGAGTCGTGCATCGCGACATCAAGCCCGGCAATTTGTTATTAGACAAAAAGGGGACCGTCAAGATTCTCGATATGGGCTTGGCCCGCATCGAGTCGGCGGCGGGAGTCGAAGCGCAAGCGGAGTTGACCGGCACCGGCGCCGTGATGGGAACCGTCGACTACATGGCCCCGGAACAGGCGCTGAGCACCAAGAACGCCGACGCGCGGGCCGATATTTACAGTCTGGGCTGCACGCTTTACTACTTGCTGGTCGGCCGCCCGGCGTACGAAGGAGAAACGATCACGGCGAAACTCGTGGCGCATCAGGCCCATGCGATTCCGGAACTCCGCAAAGCGTGCAGCGAAGCATCTCCGGAACTCGAAGCGATCTTTCAACAGATGCTAGCCAAGCGGATCGCTGAGCGCTATCAGTCGATGAGTGCATTGATCGCCGATTTGGAACGATTGGGAACGAGTTCGACGACGTCTTCCGACGCCGCGCCTACTGTGAGGCCTGTGAATTCGGAGCCCAGCGGCTTCACGGTCGGGCCGAGCATTCAGATCGCCCCGACGGTACGGAAGACCGCCAACACGGTAAAGATACCGGCGCACGACGGCATGGCTTCAGCAGCCGGGCTCGGGGCACTGCGGTGGAATAAGAAGACGGCGGTGATCATCGGCGGCTGGACTTTGGTCTGTGCGGGCCTGATCGCCGGGCTTGTGCTTTCTTCGCGAAAACCGCCGGAGCCGGAAGTCGTCATTTCCGTGCCGATCGCAAAGACCGCGACTCCCCCGCCGCCGCCGCTCATCGATTACGCCCTCGAGTTCGCCGGATCGGGCTATGCGACGACGCCGATTTTCTTCGATGGCAAGCATCCGATCACCGTCGAAGCGTATGTGACACCGGAGATCACCTCCGGCTCGATCATCGGCGACGGCGAGGGAGACCGCGGCATTTCGTTGCACGTCAACGATTCCGGTTGGCAATTCGCAATCCACTATGGGGGCGCTGTTTCGACTTCGATCAAGCCTCCCCTGGCGATGCGGTCCGTGCATTTGGCGGGCGTATGGGACGGCGCGAAAGCGCAGCTGTTCGTCGACGGCATCCCCCAGCCGGAGGTTCGCTCGTCGACGATTTTCGCGACGGGTATGCCGCTCTTGATCGGGGCGAACCCCGACAACGCGGTCAAGGAACCGCCGCACTTTTTGGGAACTCAGATGCGGTTCCGCGGCATCATCAACGAAGTCCGCATCTCGAAAACGGCTCGCTATCGGAAGCACTTCGAGCCCGAGAAGCGGTTCACGCCCGACGCGGACACGCTGGCTCTCTATCACTTCGATGAGAATCGGGGGATGACGGCGCGCGATGCCTCCGCGAACGGCAACCATGCGACGATCTACGGCGCAAGGTGGGTACGAGCCACCGCGCTGCCGGGAAGCAAATCAGCGACTCCGGCAGTCCCCGAACCGACGGCGTCGGCCCCACCGACCGCCACGCAGGGCTCGTAATTTCATACACTCGATCGCACTTCGGCGGTCTAATACCTGTTCGGCGACAACTTCGACGATGCTCAATTTGCTTTTCCTCGTCGTTTTCGTCGTCGTGGGATATCGCTCGGCAACGATTCGTCGAAGCGCCGTCGCCGTTGTAAACCTCGCCTTGCTGGGGCTTGCGATTCAAGCCGCAGCTTTCTCAGCAGTCAACTGGGAGCTGTCGACGAACACGTCGGGCGAATCAAAAGCGTGGTTTCAAACGTTCGCAACCGTTGGGATCGTGGTCGCAGCTGTTGTGTTTCTAGCATTCCTGTTGATTTCGTTTCCTAGCTCGACTTCGTTTTCGAATCGGTCGCTTTCGTTGCTGTCCGGAGCGTCTCTTGCGTTCATGGGGATCTGGTTTTGGTCGGTCTCCCGAATTCCGTGGCTCAACTGGTTTTAGTCGCCTAACAACGTGATCCAGCCGATCCGCAACAGTTCGATATTAGCGTCGTTCGCTTCGGCCGCGTTATACTGCTAATCGATCCCGCTCGGCGTGAGCGGGCGGCTGATCTTTTCGTTCGGCAAAGAAAATGAAAGCCGCACCTTCGGTCTAGAGCATCCTGCTTTACGTTCGAGACCCACGGAAGATCGCTGATTTCTACGTCGAGCATTTTGCCTTCATCCAGAAGCCGCAGGTGCATGACGATTTGATCGAGGTCTCGTCATCGGGCGGAACCTTTTCCTTGCTGATCCACCAAGCATCAAAAGGACACCGTCTCGGCCAATCCTGCATCAAGCTTGTGTTCGATATCGTGGATATCGAAGCCTTCAAGAAGGAATCGGAGAAGAAGGGTTTGAAGTTCGGTATGACCTACAAGGGAAAAGGCTACGAGTTCGCGAATGCCCGCGACCCGGCAAAAAATCCCATTCAGATATCTAGCACGGCATTCCTGAAATGAAGAAAGAGCCGAACTAGTCGCTCCACTTGACGCGGCGGCGTGTACTCGTTTCAAATCATTGACGCACCTGCCGCGGCGCAGGTGAGCAACACGTTAGGCGGTGAGACAATGCCAGCCTTTCTTCTCTCTGCAATGCTGCTTTTTGCAGCCGATCCCACTTCAAAGCCGCCTAGCGTTAACGGCTCATGGGAGTTGGACACCGGCTACTTGGGCGTTACGCTCGCTTTGAAAGGCGACACGTTCGAGTATTGGTTTTATTCCGACGTCATTTCCGACGACGAGCCGAAGTATCCCATTCGCGGGAAGGTGCTTTATCGAAGCAATTCGATAGTGCTCGTGCCCCCGGAGGGACAAAAGGTCTACTCGACGACATGGCGGCTGGTTGTTGACGACGGAGAGATTTGCCTCTTGGCAGACCACGACCTACCGGATCATCGTCCACCGAGATCACCTTCCGGCCGGTTACTGCATAAAGTTGCGGACGACGTGTCGCCGTCACCCACTAAACAGTCACCGACTGGAAAATAGTCTGACCGGGTAGCCTAACCACCCGATGCAGCCGGCCCGCGCTCACGGCAGTTCTACGAGCACGTTCCGCAGTTTCGCTATCGGTTCCGCGGCAGCGGGTTCACGCTGCACACTCTACCGGCCTCCCGCGAGCCAAGGCGATCGGTCAAGTCGCCGGTTAGCGATTCGGCCAATCGGGATACTCCCACAGCCACTTTCCGGCGTCCGGATCAACTGTGGGCAGAGAAAATTTTTCGACCGGAAACGGCTTCGTCGAGAAGAGCAGGCCTTCCCGATACTCTTCCAGATTCAGCACCGCTCGGAAGCCGGCGATGCCTCGCACGAGAAAGCTTCCCGACCAGGGACGATCACCTTTGACCAAGCCTTCGTAAACAACTGCTTGCGATTTGAGCGGCGCGAATCCCACTCCTTCGCTTTCGGATCCGATTTCTGCGATCGGCTTTCGAATCGGGGCGTAGATCACATCTCGGCCGTCGCCGTTATGCTCGCGGCGTTGTGCTCGGAACGTAAAACCATCCGCGTAAAACTGAGTCCGATGTTCCAACACGCCTGCGTTGTAGACCGACATTTCGCGAAGCCGATTGTTTTCACCGAAGCTCACCTGAACGCCGTGAAGGACCTGCTTCCCGTCCTGTTCTTGGTAGGAACGGACGTTGCCGCGGTCAGGGCTCCAGTATCGTATGACGTTCAGCCGCGCCGTCGGGAGCGGAGGTAGAGGCTCGGCATCAAGCAGACCTTCGAATTTACCCGTCAGCGTGCGAAACTCTTCGAGAAATTCCTTCGACGTCCGTTCGGGATATCTCAGATGGATGTAGAGATGGCAATCCAATTTCTTCGAGTACGGGGCCGAGAGATAGAGCTTGAAGTATCGCAGGTCGAACTCTTGCGGAACCGCCGCCGCACCGAGGTAAGCACCTGAACGCAATTCGATGTCGCAGCTAATCCCACCTGGCTGCGGTCCGCTCTCTTCGCGAGCGTCCTGCCATCCCGTTCCACCGCGGCCAGGATCGTGAATCAGGAACTTTCGCGTCTGAAACTCGAAGTGAATCGTGTCGCCTTGGAGGGTGACCGTCGCCTCTGGGTAATGTTTCTCGACGAGTTTCCGCACCTCGCTCAGCAACGGCTTGAGACCTGGTTGAGGAGGGGCCGCTGATAACCGACTCACGGTCGCAGCTAGAAGACAGAAGATGGTCATCGCTGCAATGAAACGCTTGTGCATCAGAGACCTCTTGTATCCGGCTTCAGCCCATGTCGACGCAGGGCTAAGACGCACCTCGGCAAGCGAAAGTTCCAGATTAATCGGGCTCGGCTTGTACGATTGCCGGCGATCCGAACTCGTTGACGAAAAAGAAGCAGGAATACGTCATTACGAAATCGGACATGGGCCCACCGCTACTATTAATCCGACGTTAGGTGCCGACGGCACGGGCATCGGCGATTCGACGACCACTTTCACGCCCGCCATGTTGGCGAAGCAAATCGGCTAGGGCAAGGTGATTCGCCTGTAGCGCCCAATCCAAGGCCGTCCATTCCCCCGGCGCGCCAGGTTGCTTTGGATACGTCGGCACATTCGGATCGGCACCGGCCTCCAGAAGGATGCGGCAGACTTCCAGTTGACCGTGCATCGCCGTAGTCGCAACGGGCGTCACATGGGGATATTCCGGACCGGCATCGCGGAGATTCAGGTCGGCACCGCTGCGAAGCAAGATCCGCACGACTTCGACGCGCCCTTGCTCTGCGGCGGCCGTCAGCGGCGTCTGTCCGTCGGCGTGGTGCCAGCCCCATTTTTTCGGTGTATTCGGATCGACGCCCAACCAGAGGCATAATCGCACCGTGTCGACATCGCCTCGCGCGGCGGCGTGAGTCAAAGTGTTCGGATCGGGCCACGCGAACCGGATCGCGATTCCGATGACTACGACGGGTGCGATAAAAAACCATCGCCGTTGCATGCGTCATTCTCGGGATAGCAGTCGGCGGCATTCCACTTGTACCGAATCGCCTTTGCAAGTCGGCAAATTAGGCCAAGTCCATTTTGCGCCGGCGGCTCGACACTCCGCAACATCTTGTGCGCTGCCGGCCGATCGGAGCGCGGTAGGTTACCGGAATCCACGAACCGGGGGCCCGCGACATGAATTCCAACGATCTTACGAAAGAGGCGTTGCCGCAATTCGCAGCCGACGCGCTGAGTTGCAAGGCGTTCTCTCACAAGCTGATTGCGAGGATGAAGCAGCGAGGCTTTCCGATGCGGCGGGCGATCCAGATGGCAGGTAGTACACCTGATGCGAGTGCCAAGAACCAGCAAGGTATGAGTACGCCATCGATGAGAAGCAGAAGAGGGCCGTCGGCCATCGCACCCGAGACGCGGCTGAAGCCGAGAACGACGTTGGGTTGCGGCACCATGCCGTCGCGTACGGTGAATGCATCAGGATGGATCGTAGATGCATCGCGTTCGTCCCGATCGCCGAGGAAGCCTCTCGGGGAGAGAACCGAGAATCGAATCGAACCGATCCACAACGACCCGCGAAATAGTTGGGCGTCGTAGGAATCGGTGACGATGACGTTTGGCGTCGATTCTCGAACGACCGCCCAACCAAGAGCGTCGGCGGGTGGCGCAGTACGAAACCAACTGATGACCGCGATCACGAAAAACGCGGCGGAAGCTAAGGCAGATATCGGCAGGAAGGAAACTCGACGAAGCATTGGGTTACTCTTCCCACGGTTCATGATCACCCGATCGATTTCGTAGCGATTATTGGCGGCAAAGTCAAAATCATTGTCTCTTCACGCCAGGAGTCTATGGTACGGCGGGATGCGTTGTAAAACGCGGTTACTATTTCGCTCCTCTAATGTATGTTGCGGAATCGGCAGCGTACGCTATCGACCGTGCGCGATGGCGATGAGCGGTCAAGAGTGCGGGACCTTTGCTTCCATCGCACCAGCCCCGATACTGTCGCAGCTTCGATACTCCTTGCTCAATACCGGTGCCTCCATGTTCCGCTCGCTCGTCCTCGCCATACTTCTTTTCGTCGGTTGCTCCAAGCCCGAGGTTGCAAAAGTCGAAGTTCCCGTCGGCGGCAGCGCATCGATCGTACCGCAGTCTACGGAAACCGTCATTCGCGATGATGCGCTCGCCATGCCGATGAGTCGTCTTGAAATCGTCGAGGCATTGCGGGCGCGTGGCTTCGATCTGAAGTTCAATCCGATCGCGCCGGCAGGAGGCGGACGGTTCATGTACTCCCACGACGAGAGCGGGGCAATCGTCACTTTCTTCGACTATTTCGGTAAGACACGCCGTCTTTTTATCGTTACTGAAATCGACAACCCGGCTGAAGGAAAGGTGCCGGGGTCCGTGAGCTTGATCAGCGCGACGTGTGAAATACTCACTAAGCTGCCAGGTAAGACGAGCATGGAATTGCTAAGTCGCGCCATTCAAGAAACGCAAGCGGCCGAAAAAGAGGGAACCGCGCTGCTGCAGCTTTACGGCATCGTCGCTCACGACGTGATCGTGCAAACCAAGTTCGTCGCCGGCATCGGACTTCGGGTCTCGTTCATGCCCGATCCGCAATCTCACAATTGGAACTGATTGGTCCGAATCGTTTCATTCCAGTCCATCGGGATCAAGCCCGACACGCGACGCGGCCCTTCACGAAGTCCCCCGGCCGTCGCCGACGCGAGGCCCAGACGAGATCGATGCCGTATCGAAATGCCGCACTCACCGCCGGCAGCGTCCAGCGCTCGCCGTCGGCACGATGGATCCCGCGGTAAAGCAAGTCTGCGTGAATCGCTCGGAGCGTCTCGCCGTGTTCGACCCGACGGCAGATCTCCCGGATCGTCTCCAGGTCCGGAGCGGGCGGAACAACTTGCTCATCGCGCACGGCCAGCCGAACGGCGGACGGCCGACGCGCTTCCCGGCTGCTCGAGCTACGGCTAAGCCGTCGCGGATCCGCTGCCGATGGTAGTCGTCGAGCGCTTCTTGCCGAATGCGTTCGAGCTCTGCGTTATCGGACCCGGTCGAAAGATCGATCGTCGAATGATCGGACAAGACGACGACGACCCGGGCTTTCAGCTTCGCCACCTGCTCGAAGGTTCGATCGCGCAGACGCCATGTCGGACCGAGTGCGATCGCATCGATCAGGAACTCGACGTCGCCCGGCTCCAGCGTGCGCATGATCCGTCGCCAGCCGGCGCGTTTGAACAGCGGCCGAGCGACCGATGCCGGATCGTCGACGGCCAGCCGAGAACGCTCAATCCCCACCAGCACGTTGCGTAGCCGATCGCGGAGCCTGTCGGCATCGCCGAGCCCATAGAAGAAACAAATGCCCGTCTGCCGCCGGCGATCGAACGGCGGCGCCGCAGCCCGGTCGCGTTTCATCCGGTTCAGTAGTCGGGAGAGAGAACGGCTCATGCTCGGCATTGTAGCAAGCCTCCGGAGACCGCTTACCAGTGGGAGGTAGTGGGTTAGTTTGAATTGGTAGCGTCCGCATCAAGTCAAACTGACCCACTAGCCTCGTCCAGCAAATACCAATAGAAACCGCCGACGAGTCCCATCCAGACCGAAAAGGCCGCAATGACAAACCAAGAAACTCCGAGTCCGCGTATTCTAGCGTTAGCGAGTCCGAGGGCGCAGCAAGTCGGCACTACGAAAACGAAAAACAACGTAGGTACAGGTTCAAGCAACCACCAAGGCGCCGGCGGGGAGGAGATATAGAGCAACGCAAACCAGATGACTGGATAGGCGACGGCCGTTGTCACTAATCGCGCATTGGGGCTCGTCTTTTTTTCGCGTTCCATGTCCGCCATCGTACCGCGCGGCTAGCTCACCCGCTTCTTGTAAGGGCCACGCTTCTTAGCGACCGGTAGCGGCAGCATTTCCACGACATCTTCGATCTTCATGGGCATCGAGGCAATTCCCGCCTTTGTCTCCGGCGCCATCCGCGGCGTGAAGGTCGAGCGTTGCAAATCCGGCGCTTACCTTTTCTTAGCGGATAAAAAGTCGGAAGGGTAGCTACAACACCGGCCACGCGCGTTTCATTTGGGGGCCACCCCGGCGGCCTACCCGTCGCATCGTGCTGCCCGTGCTGCGTCGTTCGATCGTCGATCGATCCCGCGCCTCGTCGCCTGCCGGCACACGGCCTTCGCTCCATCGTCGACACTACGCAAACGCGGCCGCAACGGCATTCGACAAATGCACGAGCCGCCAGGGCGCCCTCGCACGGAGGTAATTCGTGAACACGATACAAAACCCTTTCGTTTCCGGGTCCATCCAAACGACGTTCCCTGCCGATCCGGTATGACCGAACACGCGCCGGCTCAGGAGATCGCCCCAACTTTCCGATGTGCCAGGATGGTTCAAGCGCCAGCCGAGCCCCCACGGCTGCGTACGGCGGACCGATTCCGGCAAGTCGGGTAGGTCGTTCAACCGGTTGGTGGTCATGTTGCGAACCGTTGCCGGCGACAACAGTCGTACATCTCCCCACTTGCCGCCGTCGAGCAGCATGGCGCAGATCACCGCATAGTCCTGCGGCGTGCTGAAGAGGCCACCGGCCGGTGAACCGAACTTCTGCCAATACTCGGTATTCCAGTTGCCGGGATTGCCGATCTGATAGTCGGGGACGGTCGTGCGTACGAGTCGCTCACGAGCGAAACCTTGGGCTCCCAGGCCGGTCGATTTTAGTCCTAGCGGCGTGATGATCTCATCGCGTACGAAATCGCGGATCGAACGCCCCGATAGTCGCTGCACGATTTCGGCCAGAAGGATCGTGCCGGAACTGGAATAGCTGAACTGAGTGCCAGGGGTGAATAGCAATTCCGTCTTAAGAATCTCCTCGACGAACCTCGCCAACGGCACCTGTTGCCGACGCAAATCGGAGTTATGCGGCAATTCGTCAGGCAGACCCGAGGTGTGCGTGAACAAGTTAAGAACCAGCGCCTTCTCTCGACCCTGGCCGGTGAACTCGGGAACGTAGCGCATTACCGGATCGTTCAGGTTGAGTTGTCCGCGCTCGACGAGCAGCATGCCCGCCATGAAGATCACCGGCTTAGTGACCGACGCCATGTAAAACATCGCGTCTTCGCGAAGCGGTTCGGCATCGGGCTCGGGACCCTGCCGCCCGAAGTGCCGAGGCGCCACGATTTTCCCGGCGCGGCCGACCAAGATGGCCCCTCCCGGAACCGGGGCCTTCGGACCGGTCGTCCACTTCGTCATCTGGTCGTAGGCTACTTGAAGACGTCGCGGGTCGATCTGAATCTCTTCCGGAGCGACTTGAGGTAACGCGGTCGCGGCGCTCACTCGAGGAACCGGACCAAGCGCCAAGGCCGACCCGCCGGCGATTGCCGCGGTGCGCAGCAGGCTGCGACGAGAAAAGTGAATCTCTAAACTCATGCCGTCCCTTTCGTGGGCGAGGCGGTTTGCCACAGGGCCGTTCAACATCGATGTCGCGGTTCCTATTAACGACCGAACGGTCATTCGCAACGGCGCTCTCGTTCATCCCGACCGTCGCGGCCATTGTGTGTACCGGGAGCTCCCAAGTCCAGCAGGTTCCTTCGCTTCGATGGCGGTATACTGCTGGTCGATCCCGCTCGGCATGTGTGGGCGACTGCTCCCGAACGTTCGATAATACATAGCGAGCGATTGATGTCCGAGTCGATTAAGGCGATCTGTGTCGCCATGCTGATGGCCGGTGCGATCACCAGCGGGATCGCCTGGACCGAAGAACGGCCGACCGATCTGGTTTGGCTTTGTCGCTTTGGCGGCGCAGCGGCCGCCGTCGCATCATTGGTCGTTTTCCTCTACGTCCATTTTCGTAAAGATAAAGCACCCGATTATCTCCGCGAGGAAGCGGGCGACTATCTCAACCGCAACGGCTTGGCGTTCGTTTGCGGTTGGACTGTCGAATGAGGCATCGCGTATCTCCCCGTCTGTTTTCAGAATCAGTATTCGCGCCCATTAGACATCGGCGCGGCGGTGGCGTATCCCGAGGGAAAAGGAACTCAGCTTCGTTATCATGAGGGGACGACGTTGCGGTGGAACAAGAACTTCCGCAATTCGTTCGGTAGTCTGCTCTCGATCGCTGGGTTGTTCGGCGGAGCCCTCGTGTGGACAAATCGCCACGGCATCGAGTTTTCGCTGCCGTACGACGTCGATGCGATGTTCGACACGGAAGCGCAAGAGGAAACCAAGACCTTGTGGCAACTCGGCGATCCACCGCTATGAGCGAATGATTGAATTCGCAGCGCAGTTCCTCATCAGGCGCCGATGACTGCGAAGAAAGCAGAACGCGCACGCTCGACCTGAAAGTCGGCGGCGCATGCCCGAGCGTTCGTAATGAGGCGATTGCAAAGTTGAGCATCGTCCGTCAACCGCTTGAGGGCCTGCCGTAGAAGCTCGGGATCGGGACGATCGACGATCAGGCCGCATTCATGCTTCTTAAAGTACCAAGCCAAGAACGAGTCGGCCGGAGCGTGCGCGAGAATCGGGCGACCGCTATCCAGGTATTCGCCCAGCTTGCCCGGAGCCGAGGTTTTGATGATCTCCGGATACGGCGAGTCGAATGCCAACGGCAAGAAGAGAATGTCGGCCTCGCGTTGAATCGCTCTCGAAACGGCGAGCGATACGGGTTCGTGCTGCGTGAACGAACGCGTCAGCCCTCCCACGGCGAGGGCCGCCGGTGATTGACTCGTGTAGATGTGCAAACGGACGTTCGGTCGATCCAACGTCTCGAGCGCCACGATCAGATTGCGAAAGGCATCGAACTGCGCTTGATAAACGGAGCCGGTATAAACTATGCGAACTTCGCGCGATACGTCGCGCCGCTCAGTCGTAGAACGCCTTTCACAGGCGGCGTTCGTCGAGGTCGATGTCGGCGTGGGTGCATCGATTGGATTGCGCACGATCACGGGATCGACGCGATACCGGCTTCTGTATTCGTCGCGCAAAAACTCATTGGGAACGATGACTCCGTTGGACCACGTCAGGATGAAATGTTCTAAGTACGTGAGAACCCTATGAGGCGTGGAATAGACGACGTCTTCTTGAAATGAATATAAATCAAAAGTGTACGCATAGAACGGAAGTCGCAATCGGCACGCCGCCAGGAATGCCGCCGGAAGATCAAGGATATCGCCGGTGCAGCCGATCACAGAGTCGCAGTGCTCGGCCCGAGCGACGGCACAAATGCAAGTCGAACGCCCGATCACGGCGGAGATGAACTCGATCGTGGACCAGACCCTCCGCGGAATATATCGCGGGCATGATCGAAACCTAGCGGGAACGGGCAGCGGGTACAACGGCGTCGAAAGCCTGCGATCCGCCGTATCGAGATCGGCCGTGGCGGAGTCGCGGTCGGTCGAGATGAGGCAATAAGCATTGCCCGGGAGACCATTCAAAAGCCGATAAAGGACGATCGCTTGTCCCGAAGTAGCCGGCGGCACTGCGCAACTCACGATAGCGGGCTTCACACGCAGCGAGGCTGCCGAGAGATTGTCGCCGTGAGAGCGCTGTATGGAAACTTCGACGTCATGCACGAGCGAGTTCACGGGGCGTCGTCTCGGCAAGAATTACTAAGTCGTGCTCCGCGGCGCACGGTTGCGGCAAAGTTATAAAACATGCCCCGGAGCGCTCCCTAGATCAATTCGCAGCCGCCGTGATCAAACAAGTCGGAACGAGATAGCCGTTGTGGGGGCACGTGCGGCATGACTGCGATAGCTGCTGAGATGCACGGAAACAGGCATCGCCGGCATTCTGCAGGACGGAGGCGATTCGCGGCCTCGGTCGCTCACCTTGTCGCTTTCGGCCCAGTCTGTTACAAGCCGCGTGAGCAAAACTCGTACTCGGAAAAACGAGTATCGACCGCACATCGACTGCGGTCTTGAATCAATCACCAATGCGCGAATGATCGGAATGCGAATGTGCGTTGCTTAGTTCTCGGCGGCGGCGGAATGCTCGGCCATCAACTCCTACTCCGCTTGCAGTCGCGCCATGAGACTCGCGTTACCTTACGCGGCAGGCCCGACAAGTATGGTGAGTTCGGATTGTTTCATTCGGGCAACTCGTTTTTCGGAGTCGATGCCCGCGACCTAGAACGGTTAAGCCGCATCTTCGCTGAGTATCGTCCGGAAGCGGTCGTCAACGCGACCGGCATCATCAAGCAGAGGACGGAGTCGCGAGATATTTTGCCGAGTCTCGAAGTGAACGCGATCTTACCGCATCGGCTTCGCTTGCTTTGTGAAGAGTTCGCTGCGCGGCTGGTGCAGATCAGCACCGACTGCGTCTTCAGCGGCCGCCGCGGCAACTACACCGAAACGGATACGCCTGATGCGGAGGATCATTACGGCCGTACTAAGCACTTGGGTGAAGTAAGCGAAGCCCCCGCCGTCACGTTGCGCTGCTCCCTGATCGGCTTGGAGTTGAGCCATAAGCAGAGCTTGGTCGAATGGTTTCTTGCCCAGCGCGGGGAGGTTCGCGGTTATACGAAGGCCATTTTTTCCGGACTCACCACAGCGGAGTTCGCGCGAGTGGTCGAGCGAGTGCTGTCGGGCCATCCCGCTCTCACCGGTATTTGGCATGTCGCCGCTGCGCCGATCGATAAGTACGGATTGCTCACGAGGCTGGCCGACCGCCTGGGACGTAACGATATTACGGTAGTGCCTGACGATACTTTCAGCATCGACCGAAGCTTGTCGGCAGACGCCTTCGCCCGCCGCACCGAATATCGAGCACCCAGCTGGGATGAAATGCTCGACGAGCTCACCGACGAAATTCATGGGCGGAGTATGCAACATGACGCAGCCTAACGATTCGAAGTTGCTGACGGGTAAGCGAGTTCTCGTCACAGGCGGAACCGGATCGCTGGGCAAGGTCTTGGTCCGGCGACTCCTGTCGGGCGAACTGGGCCTTCCGCAGAAAGTCATCGTCCTTTCGCGCGACGAAGGAAAGCAGCACGATATGCGGCTGTTCTACCTGCAGCGCCGCGTAACGACGGATGAAGTGATCTACCGCAACTTTCTTCGCACTTTGGAGTTTCGGCTCGGCGATGTGCGCAACTACGCCGACGTGGCCGTGGCGCTTCGCGATGCCGATGTCGTCGTCAATGCGGCGGCTTTGAAGCAAGTGCCGAACTGCGAATACTTTCCCGACCAAGCGATCCTGACGAACTGCATCGGCCCGATGAATATCGTCCGGGCGATTCGCGAGCACGATTTGCCGATCGAAACCGTCGTCGGCATCAGCACCGATAAGGCTTGCAAGCCGGTCTCGGTAATGGGAATGACGAAGTCGATCCACGAGCGCATCTTCACTTCGGCGAACGTTCAAAACAAAAAGACCCGCTTCGTCTGTTGTCGCTACGGAAACGTATTGGCATCGCGAGGCTCCGTGATTCCGCTGTTCCACGACCAAATTCGGCAGGGGGGACCCGTCACGATCACGGTGCCGAGCATGACTCGCTTCCTCATGAGCCTGGACGATGCCGTCGATTGCGTTTTTCAAACGCTTCGCGCAGCACGACCGGGCGAGACGTTCGTGCCGTTGACCCCCGCAGCCACGATCTTAGACTTGGCGAAGGCGCTCATCGGATCGCGTAAGATAAAAATCAGCGTCACCGGCATTCGCCCCGGCGAAAAGCTGCATGAGATCATGATCTCTCAAGAGGAGTGTCATCAAACCGTTCGTCGCGGCGATTACTACGGCATTCGATCGATGCTGCCCGAACTCGCGAACATGGACGAAGAGCCGACGATGGGCCTGACGCGCGAGTACAGTTCCGCGGATACGGTTCTGAATCTCGAACAAACGACGCAACTTTTAGAACGCCATCATTTGCTCATCGGCCAGACCCAACAAGTGAACGGAATCGAGTTGTTCGAGTCGGCCGCGGCGGCATAGGGCTGCACCGGGCGAATCCGCCTCCACGAGAAAGCACGCGGCTATGTCACGCTTGAAGGTCATGACCATCGTCGGCACGCGGCCGGAACTGATCAAGCTCAGCCGTGTGATCGCCGAATTGGATCGGCATACCAATCATATTCTCGTTCACTCCGGCCAAAATTACGACTTCGAGCTCAATCGAATTTTCTTCGACGAGCTTCGGATTCGCACGCCCGATCACTTCCTGGAAGCGGTCGGCGAAACGACGGCGCAAACGATCGGGAACGTGATCGCTCGTTCCGATGCCGTCATGGCGAGCGAGAATCCCGACGCCGTCTTGATTTACGGCGACACCAACACCGGGCTGGCTGCGCTGTCGGCCAAGCGTCGCAAGATTCCGGTGTTTCACATGGAAGCCGGCAACCGGTGCTTCGATCAGCGTGTTCCGGAAGAGATCAACCGCAAGATCCTCGACCACATCAGCGATATCAACATGCCGCTCACCGAGCATGCCCGTCGTTATCTCTTGGCCGAGGGATTAAGGCCTGAAACGGTGATCAAAACCGGCTCGACGATGAAAGAAGTCCTACGCCACTACCGGCCCGACATCGAAAAGTCGGACGTGTTGAATCGACTCGGTCTGCGACCGCGCGAGTATTTCGTCGTCAGCGCGCATCGCGAAGAGAACGTCGATTCGCCCGCGCATCTCCTGCGGCTATTCGACGCTCTCCACGGCTTAGCGGAGCGTCACGCGCTCCCGATCATCGTTTCCGTCCACCCACGTACGCGCAGCCGACTTGAATCTCGAGAGCAAGCGGAAAGCGTGCCGCTACATCCGCTCATACGTTGCTGTCGGCCGTTCGGATTCTTCGACTATATTCAGCTGCAGAAAAACGCACTATGCGTGTTATCGGACAGCGGCACGATCACCGAGGAGTCGTCGCTGCTGAACTTTCCGGCCGTCATGCTGCGCGAAGCCCATGAACGGCCCGAGGGCATGGACGAAGGAACATCGGTCCTGTGCGGCTTGGAGCGGGAGCGCGTGTTGCAGGCCGTCGACCTCGTGACGGCACAATGCGCCGGAGAACAATGCTCGGACGAGCGACGCGTGTTTCGTGTCGTCGAAGACTACGACGTGGATCACGTCTCGCTGAAGGTCGTGCGAATCATCCTGAGCTACGTCGACTACGTGAACCGAACCGTGTGGCGCAAGCCCACCGGCTCGACTCCTGAAGCGGATCGCATAGCCGTCGCATGAAGCCTCGGCGATCGCGCAGGTTTTTCTTCTGCGACGAGCAATCCGGATAGTAGACAGTATCGTCGGTCAAACATCCAAGACGTTCAAACGCAACAAGAAAAAACAACTTCGAGATCCAGTGAGCTGGAGTGCTCACTTTGGGTCGATATTAAGCGATTGAATTCCGGTTAGCCGGGAACCAACAGAATTTGCTCGTCGGCACTGATGGCCTCAGGCCACTGACGTCTGCAGCGTCGTGATCGAGAACCGGTCGCGATCTGAAGCAAACTACCAAAAAGAGTCGTCTGCGCGTTCACTCACCGCCTGAAGACGGCACTCCGCGATCTTGCGCACCAGATCTTCCGGCAGGGGCTTATCGTAGGGTAGTTGAAGGATCCCCTGCTTGGTCGTCTTGTACGGCTTCAATTCTTCGCGAAACGGTTCCAACCCTGCGGCCGTCGGTGTGAAACCGAGATGTGCTTTGTGCGCGGAGAACGCGAACAAGAACCTGGGCTCCACGAAGAAAGGGGTTCCCCACTTGATCGCTTCCTCGGCCTCGGGCGCGACGCTCTTGAGGATCGCATATACCCGGCGTAAATGCGGCCGGCCTTCGCGCGGGGCAGCTCGGATATACTCGGCGATCGTCGTCGGACTCTTGCTTGCCATCTCTGGGGTCTCCATCACGGACGCATGCCGCCGCATACTTTCACCACGCAATTGACCAGCGGAGACCCTATGAAGATTAACCATCCGAGTAGTCCGGTTAAAGCTCATCTACGCGGCGGTAGATTGACCATTCAACGATAGCCGACACTATCATCGGTGTATCGCCCCGCAGAAAAATCGGAAATCGGCTGTAAGAAGGGGCGTAGCCGCCGGTATTTTCTGTTAGATGCGGTTCCAAGGTTTCACATCCGAGGAGGTTACCATGAGCCAGTCCAGTAAAGTTTTGTATACGGCGAAGACACACACCACCGGCGGTCGCGACGGTAGTTCGCGTAGTTCCGATGGGCATCTCGAAGTGAAGTTGTCGACGCCCGGCACCTCGGGTGTCGGCACGAATCCGGAACAGTTGTTCGCGGCCGGTTGGTCGGCCTGTTTCGAAGGGGCGATGGGGCTCGCGGCTCGCAAGCTGAAGATCGCGCTCCCGGCCGATACGGCCATCGATGCGGAAGTGGATCTTTGCTTGGCCGACGGTGCTTACTCGCTTCAAGCCCGACTCAACGTCAGCCTACCGGGCTTGGAACGTGACGTCGCGCAAGCCATCGTAGACGCCGCCCACGAAACCTGCCCCTACTCGAAGGCCACGCGCGGCAACATCGATGTCACGATCAATCTTGTGTAGTTAGAAGGAGCATAATCATGAATGCGCCGCATAAAGTCGTCGTCGTCACCGGGGCATCGCAAGGAATCGGGGAGGGTTTGGTCCGTGGGTTTCTCGACCAAGGCTACCAGGTCGTCGCCAACTCGCGATCGATTAAGCCGGATTCCTCGGCCGATGTACTGGCCGTTGCGGGCGACATCGCCGACCCGGCGGTCGCCGAGCGGGTAATCGCGAGCGCGATCGAGAAGTTCGGCAGAGTCGATTCGCTGATCAACAACGCGGGGATTTTCATTTCCAAGCCCTTCACCGAGTACACCGCAGACGACTTCGCTCGCGTGTTGTCGGTGAACCTCGCCGGGTTCTTCCACATCTCACAGCGGGCCGTGAGACAGATGTTGACGCAAGGGGGCGGTCATATCGTCAACCTCACGACAACGCTCGTCGATCAGCCGGTGAAAGGGGTTCCCTCGGCGTTGGCGAACCTGACTAAAGGCGGCCTCGACTCCGTAACGCGAGCGCTCGCGATCGAGTATGCAGACAAGGGCATTCGCGTCAATGCAGTGGCGCCGGGTGTGATTAAGACGCCGATGCACGCACCCGAGACTCATCCCTTCCTCGCCGGGCTTCACCCGATGGGGCGGATGGGCGAAGTCCGCGAAGTGGTCGAGGCGGTCTTATACTTGGAATCGGCCACGTTCGTAACCGGTGAGACACTCAACCTCGACGGCGGCGCGCATGCGGGCCGCTGGTAAATAGCGAAGGAGATTCATCATGCCTCCATCTCGCTTCGCAGGCGCGCCATCAACTCGGCCGCGGGAAGCGCTCGGGCGAGCGGCGCGCCTTGACCGGCCCATTGCGCGCCGTAGCCGAATTCGCCGGCCGTCTTCGCTGCTGCGTGCAGCGCTTTCCCGGCATCGTAAGCGGTCGGATAGCTCGGGATCGCTTCTTGTTCGATGTCCGATCCGAGTGCCGTGAAACGGTTGGCAAGACAGCGCGCCGGGCGGCCCGAGATCGCCGAGGTCACGACGGTGTGCTCGGCGGCAGGGCTGAAGAGCGCGGCTCGGAAGCCTGCGTCGGCAGAAGATTCGGGACAAGCGATGAACGCAGTTCCCAATTGCGCGGCGGCCGCTCCGAGCGCCAGCGACGCGACGACTCCGCCACCGTTCATGATCCCGCCGGCGGCGATCACCGGAACATCGAGCTTCTGCGCGAGGAGTTGGGTCAGAGCCAACGTTCCAAGTCGATCGTCGGGCGCATCGGGATCGAACATTCCGCGATGTCCGCCGGCTTCGTACCCTTGAGCGACGACGGCATCGACACCTACGGCAACCGTGGCCCTCCCCTCAGTAAGATTCGTCGCCGTCGCTAAGAGCAGGATACCCGCGGCGCGCAGCGCTTCGATCCGCTCGCGGGCCGGCAAGCCGAAGTGGAAGCTGACGACCGCCGGGCGCTCCGCGAGCAGAACGGCGAGCTTCGCATCGTCCGTTAGAAACGAGGTATAAATCTCGGTCAGGCGGCTCGGCGGCTGCACACCGTACCGAGCAAACTCGGGCTCAAGCCGAGCAATCCACGCCGCCTCGCGGGCGGAGTTCGCGACGGCCGGCTGGTGGCAGAACACGTTGACGTTGAACGGACGATCCGTCTTCGATCGGACGGCGACGATCATCCGCCGTGTGGTTTCCGCGTCGACCGACCCGACGCCGATGGAGCCGAGCCCGCCGGCGTTCGACACCGCCGCAGCCATCTCCGGCGTGGAGATGCCCGCCATCGGGGCCTGAATGATCGGCAACTCGATCCCGAGCGTGTGGAGGAGCGTGTTCACAGAAATTCTCTCGCGGCGCAACGACAGCGGTCGCATTGTACTTGGATCTTCACTGCCGTTTGGATCTTCACAGTCATAAGATGCAATTCATTGACTGTCACTTATGGGTCCTTTACCATTTGCATATGGGGATTTTCCCGGAACTCCCACTTGGCGCTAAGGTGCTCTGCTTCTGAGTCTTTTTAGAATTATCCCCTAAAGCGACCTGCGATCGAAGGGAGGCTCACGATGAGACACACCCAACTTCCGCGTCGTAGTCTGTTGCAAATCGGGCTCTTCGGAACTCTCGGCCTATCGTTGCCGGAATGTTTACGACGGCAAACGCAAGCCGCACCGGCCGGCGGCAAGAAGCTTAGCGCAATCTTCGTCTGGCTGGGTGGCGGTCCTTCGCATCACGACACCTTCGACCCCAAGCCCGACGCCACAGCCGAAATCCGCGGCATGTTTCGCCCGATCGCGACGTCGGTACCAGGCATCCGAGTCGCCGAATCGCTCCCTCGATTGGCTCCGAGGATGGAGCAGCTGGCCGTGATCCGCTCCGTCACGCATGCCGATGCAGCCCACGAGCCGGGTGTTGCGCTCATGCAGACGGGATATCACTCCCGTCCGGGAACCAACTTTCCGAGCATGGGTGCGATCGTCGGTTACGAACGCCGCAGCCGATCGCAGGAAAACGGCCTTCCCGCTCACATCGCCGTTCCGAACGGCGACCTCGGCGCGGGGCATCTGGGGAGCAGTTACAATCCGTTTCGGGTCGGAGGAAACCCTAGCGCTCCGGATTTCCAGGTTCAAGACCTCGGCAACCCCGGCGGCTTGTCGGTCGCACAGCTTCACCAACGTCATGAGTTGCTGCGGCGCGTCAACAACGATTTCCGTGTACTGAAAAATTCGGACGTGCAGCAATCCGTGGACCGGTTCGGCGAACAGGCCTTCAAGCTGATGGTCACTCCCGAAGCCCGCACGGCCTTCGATCTGACCCGTGAAAGCGCCGCGACACGCGATCGATATGGCCGCACGCAGGTGGGCCAAAGCATGCTGATGGCTCGACGTCTGATCGAAGCAAACGTCCCTTTCGTTACGGTCAACGACGACGAATGGGATCATCACAGCAACATTTTTCCTCGGCTTAAAGAGAAGTTGCCGCCGGTCGATCAGGGGCTCGCCGCTCTCGTCGGCGATCTTGCCGATCGCGGTCTGCTCGACCATACGCTGGTCGTGATGATGGGTGAATTCGGGCGGACGCCGAAGATCAACACCATGGGAGGCCGCGATCATTGGTCGCGTGCGTTCTCGGTCGTGCTCACCGGCGCAGGGGTTCGCGGCGGACAAGTCATCGGGGCTTCCGATGCAGACGGGGCGTTTCCCGCCGATCGCCCGGTAACGCCCGCCGATCTCGCGCACTCGATTTATAAGCTGCTCGGCCTCGATCCCGATCGCGAGCTTCCGACCACCTCGGGCCGACCGGTTCAGATCGTACGCGACGGAACTTTCATACGTGAACTTTTGGGTTAACGACGCCTCGTCGTCGCAGCGCGCACTCCCCGATCATTATGAGAGGATGGCTTATGTTGCCGGCGATCGCCAAAGTAGGCGGCATTTTTCATCCGCTGCTTGAGGCATCGGTCGCGCCGCTATTCCTGTTTACCACTTTCGGCCATGCGCTCATTGCGATGGCCGCTCCTCCCGAGCTCGATTTGATCGTCCCCCAGCATTTCACTCGCGGCAAGACGACCATCGTCCGTTGCTTCGGCAAGAACATGGGGCCGAAAGCACAACTTGTATTGCCGTTTGCCGCAGAGGTGCGCGAAACGTCCGCGTCGGATAGCAGCCCCAGCTTCTCGGTGACCCCTGCGCCCGATGCCTTGCTGGGAGTTCATCCGATCCGGCTGCGGACGACGGAAGGAATCTCGAACCTCCGTCTTACGGCTGTCTCGGACATGCCGGTGGTCGTCGAGCAGGAACCGAACGATCGCGAGGAGCAAGCTCAACGTATCGAGGTCCCCGTCGTCGTGACGGGTCCGCTCGACCATCCGGCGCGCGATACGGAACTGTTTCGCTTTTCCGCCGTCGCAGGTCAGCGTCTTACGTTCGTCACGCAGACACGCCAGCTCGGCCTTTCGCCCGATCTACGCATGTCGCTCTACGACGCACACAGGCACATGCTCGCGACCGCGGAGGGAACGCCCGGCATGTTTGAAGACGAACGGATCGACTACACGTTTCCGACGGCAGGCGAATATTTTCTAAAAGTTCACGATGCCGACTACAACAACGTCGGCTGGACGAATCACTACAACGTAAAGATCGGGCCGATGAACTACGTTCGCACGGTGTTCCCGCTCGGCGGACGACGGGGCGAGCCGATTCGGGTCGCGGTGTTCGATCGCGATGGCGAGCAAACGATGATCGAGACGCGAGTTCCTGCAAACCCGATCGTCGACTATTGGCGGATGCCGCTGGACGATTTTCCGGGCTCGCTCCCTTGGCCTCTCGCCGCCGGGGAGCATCCCGAGGTATTGGAAGCCGACCTTTCGAGCGTAACGGATCAGAGCATCGATGCCCGACACGTCGACTGGCCGACGACCATCAACGGTCGGATCGAACAGCCGGAGGAGCAAGACAGTTACCTCTTGAAGGTCAAGCCGGGGCAAAAGATTCGGGCCGTGGTCGATGCCTATTATCTCGGCTCTCCGTTGGACGGTCACTTGCTGGCTTACGATCCGCTCGGCAAGAAGCTCCTGGCACAGAACAACGACATGCACTTACGGGGCAACGTCGACCCGGGCCTCTGGTTCGAAGTGCCGGCCGGCGTGACCTCGGTGGTCGTCTCGTTGCGGGATGTCTTCGGTCGCGGTGGGCGCGAGTATCCGTACCGGTTGACGATCGAAACCGGCGGCCCTGACTTTCTCCTCTCGCTCGGCAAGGAGAATTTCCGCTCGGAGAACGACAAGTCGCGACTTTACGATCGGGCCGACACGCTCAACCTACGCCTCGGCAAAACCGAGACGCTCCCGATCAGCGTTGCGCGCGGACCCGAACAGGCTCCCTACCATTTCGGCCCTCTACAGGGCTTCACGGGTCCGATCACGGTTCGCTGCCTCAACGCTCCACCCGGCATTACGATCGAGTCGATCACGATCGCCGCAGGCAAGACCGAAGGAGCGCTCACGGTTCTCGCCGCAGACAATGCTCCGCGAACTCCGTTCGAGCTGACGATCATCGGCGAAGCCTTGCGCGACGACGGCACGAAGATTTTTCGGGTTGCCGAACGACGACTATTCCTCTGCGAGCCGGCGTTCGGAAACATGAAATGGAATTACGTCTCGCGGCAACTCACTTGCCTTGTGCTCGATCCGCAAACCGTTTCGGCGAAGCCTGCCTCTGAGGAACCCGTTTCTAAGGGAACCGTGAAATGATTTCCCGAGCACGACTTCCTCTATTGCCGGCGTTGGCGTTTTTACTGGTGATCGCAAGCGGCGCCCGCGGCGCTCCGCCGCCGATGGTTGCGATCCCCAACATGCCCACGGACATCGTGCGGCTCAAGATTCTGCCCGACAAGATCGTGCTGCGCGATCGGCGCAGCCGGCAACAACTGGTCGTCATGGCGACCGATCGAAACGGCTATGAATACGACGTATCGCAACTCGCGCAGTGGCAGACCGGCTCGGACGCAGTGAGCATTGATTCAACCGGCGTCGTTCGTCCGCTCCATCTCGGCGCTGCGCAACTCACGGCGCAGGTAGGAGACGCCGCCGTCGAGTGTTCGATCTCGGTCGATGCTCTTGCGCAGTCGCAGCCCGTCAGCTTCGTCAACGACGTGATGGCCGTGCTCGGTAAGTCGGGCTGCAACGCCGGGGCATGTCATGGGCATGCGTCGGGCAAAGGGGGATTCAAGCTGAGCTTGCGCGGATACGATCCAGCGGCCGATCACCAATCGCTGCTGCGTCAGCATTTCGGCCGCCGAATCGACTTGCAATCGCCCGAGCAGAGCCTGATTCTTCGCAAACCGATGGGCGAGTTGCCCCACGGCGGAGGCCGACGGCTTGAGCCCGGCTCGGAGTCCGTCGCGTTGCTGCGGCAGTGGATCAACGACGGCGCGCAGGAAGACCTCGGGCGCGCAGCCAAACTGGAAAGGCTCGAAGTCCTCCCCGGCGATCGACTCTTCGCCCAACCGGGACTGACGCAACAACTCATCGTTCGCGCCTACTTCGCCGATGGCGCCACTCGCGACGTCACGGCTCAAGCGATCTACGAACTCACCAACGACGACGGCGTCGCTCGCGTCGATGAGCAAGGGCGTGTCACTGCCGAGCGCGAAGGAGAGACCGCCGTATTGATTCGCTTCCTGGGAAAGATGGCGCTCAGTCGAGTTCTCGTCATTCGTCGCAAGCCCGAGTTCGTTTGGAAGGATTTAACTGCGCACAATTTCATCGATGAGCATGTGTTTCGTAAACTGCGCGCCATCCAAGTGCTTCCGTCCGAGCTGTCGACCGATGTCGAATTTCTCCGACGCGTGAGCATCGATACGATCGGCGTCCCCCCGACGAGCGAAGACGTTCGCACGTTCCTCGCCGATCGCAGCCTAGACAAACGGGCACGGAAGATCGATCAACTCCTGGCCGACGATCAATTCGGCGAGCAATGGGCGCTGTACTGGCTCGAGCTCTCCGGCGCGACCGAGTCGGGTGCGTCCGTCGGTCGGAGCGGCATGTGGGCTTTGTATGGCTGGCTGCGAGACGCGTTCAATCAAAACCTCCCCTACGATCGCTTTCTGCGGGAGATCGTAGCGGGCAAGGGAAGCGTGATCGATTCGCCGCCGGCCGCGTTCGGCTTCAGCATTCCCCGGGTCGAGGCGATCCCGCAAGCGTTTCTCGGAATGCGCGTGCAATGCGCACAATGCCACGATCATCCATTCGATGTTTGGACGCAACACGACTACAACTCATTGGCTCGCTTCTTCACCAACACGATCAAGAAGGACGGGCCGCGGTTCTACGTCGATGGTCAGACGCTCGTTCCGCCCGATAAGTTTCTGCCGTGGCTCCAAACCAAACGAGATGCATTGCGGCACCTCGATGGCTCCGTGGTCGAAGTCGCCGCGACTAAGGACTATCGCGAAGCGCTGGCTGATTGGATGCTCGGGCCCGCCCGCCGCTGGACGGCCCGTGCGATCGCGAATCGAGTTTGGGGCAAGTATCTCGGCCGCGGTATCGTCGAACCGGTCGACGATATGCGGTTCAGCAATCCTCCGGTGAACGAACCGTTGTTGGATGCCTTAGCCGACGAAATGATCGAACATCGGTACGACTTCAAACACCTAGCGCGAGTCATTCTTAACTCACACGCTTATCAAGCGAGTTCGAGCGCAAACGCCACGAACGCCGATGACTTGATGAACTTTTCGCACGCCCCGTTGCGAAGGCTTACCGCCGAGCAATTGCTCGATGCCTTATCGCTAGCGACCGGCATCGAAGAGGAAATTCCCGGCGCACCCCAAGGAACACGGGCAGCGCAATGGGCACCGCTGAATACGGGCTCGCGCTTCCTCGAAACATTCGGTCGCCCCGTCCGCAGAGTCACGGCTTGCACTTGCGAGCGCACGGCGGAAACGACGCTCTCTCAGAGCCTGCACTTGATGAACGGAACGACGGTAGAGACGAAACTACGCTCCGAGCAGGGAGCTATTCAAGAACTATGGAAGCAAGCCGGCCCGGACTCGCAAAAGATCGAGGAATTGTATTTGCGTATTCTCTCGCGCTCTGCGACACGGAGCGAACTCAAATCCGCCGAAGACTATTTGCGCCGAGCGACTCAGCCCAGAGAAGGATTTCTCGACCTAGCTTGGGCTTTCCTGAATAGTCAGGAATTCCTCTTCAATCACTGACGCGATTACAACCACGCCGGCACTACCTCCGTTCCCGATGCGATATTGGCCGATCGAGCGTGTTATTCGGCGCGATGGAGAGCCGGCGGGCGGGGGAATTCCGCAGGGGGTTGAATTATCGAGATCCGCTAGCCGGCACCCCTAAATCTATGTAACCTAGAGCGGTGCCCCCCCGCCCGTTGCATCAGCACCGCAGTATCAGCTTCGCCGAGGCAGCAAACACGCTCGTAGCGAATCGCGCAACTACTCACGCCTAGCGGTTTTCATTTATGAATCGCACCGACTTCGTCGAGTTCATCACAACCGTCGGTATCGTCTCTTCGGACGAAGTGACGACGGTCGTAAAAAATAATCCGCAAGTAGAGTTGGACGACGCGCAAGCCCTGGCGAAGCTCTTGGTGCAACAAGAGAAGCTGACGAAGTACCAAGCGGCCGCGATTTACCAAGGCAAAGGGAAGTCGCTGGTCTACGGCGAGTATCTGGTGCTCGATCGGATCGGCGCCGGCGGGATCTACGGCGAGTATCTGGTGCTCGATCGGATCGGCGCCGGCGGGATGGGCCAGGTCTTCAAAGCGCGACACTTGCGGATGGACCGCATCGTTGCGCTCAAGGTCATGTCGCAAGCGGCGATCAAAAGCGCGGATGCGATCAAGCGGTTCGAGCGCGAAGTCCGCGCGGCAGCCAAGCTCACGCATCCGAACATCGTGCATGCCTACGACGCCGGCGTGCAAGACGGCGCGCGCTATCTCGTCATGGAATACGTCGAAGGGTGCGACCTCTCGGCCATGTTGCGGCAGCACGTGAAGTTCGAAATCAAGCAAGCGTGCGGCTTCATCGAGCAAGCCGCGCGAGGCTTCGCCGCCGCGCATGCCAAAGGGGTCGTCCATCGGGACGTGAAGCCCGGCAACTTGCTGCTCGATAAGAGCGGCACGGTGAAGGTGCTCGACATGGGCCTGGCCCGTTTCGAAGACGGCGCGGTCGGCGGCGCGCTGCACGAAGGGGAGCTCACGCAGACCGGCAACGTGATGGGCACGGTCGACTACATGGCCCCCGAGCAAGCGCTCAACACGCATCATGCCGACGCGAAGTCCGACGTCTACGGCCTCGGCTGCACCTTCTATCGCGTCCTCACCGGCGAGCCGGTCTACGGCGGCCAGACGCTCGTCGAGAAGATTCTCGCGCATCGCGAGCATCCGATCCCGACCGTCCGCAAGCTCCGGCCCGAAGCGCCCCCGGCCCTCGACTTGCTGCTGACCCGCATGCTCGCCAAGAGCCCGACCGATCGGCCGACGATGCAAGAGGTCGCCGACACGTTGGCGGAACTCGACTACGCAGCCGACGGCAGCGGCGGCGGCGGTTACGCCGTGTCACAGGAAGCGCCCGCTCCCGCGATGTCGTTTCCGCCTCAGACGTTCGGCCAGTCGCTTCCCCCCTCGACCACGATCGGGCCCGGTGTCCTCTCGAAGGCCGCGGTGGTGCCGAAGACTACGAAGAAATCCAACGCGCCGCTGCTCATCGGCGCAGGCAGCGCCGCCGTCGTCGTCGTCGGAATCGCCTCCTTCCGCAACGCGCGCTGCGACCTCGCCCCCTCCCTCGGTATCCATTTCCAACGTGACATCGACGTCGAACACGACGAACTCCAATTCGAATTCGCCGCCGCGAGTGAACAGTCCACCGGTCTTCACAGGGGTCGTGACCAGCACTCCGGAAGTTCGAGTCGCCGATCCGGAGATCGAACGCCGAGCGGCGATCAAAGTGTTGGAGTTGGGGGGGAGCGTCTTCGTCATGGCTCCCAACAGGTCCGGCGTTCAAGTTCAAAGTCTCGCGAACCTTCCTACCTATCAGTTTGCCGTCAACTCCATCAATCTGAATCGGAGCCAAGCGACCGACAAGGATCTGGAGAGTTTTCTCGGCTTGGCGCACCTCTATTCGCTCGACCTTTATTACACGTCGGTCTCGGATGCAGGTCTGGATACGATCAAGACGCTGACCACGCTCCACGTCTTAAATCTCAATGGCGGCGCCGATCGCATTACCGACGCCGGCGTGCAAAAGCTCGATACTTTGCGAAGGCTCACTTCGCTGATGTTGAACAACACGAAGGCGACGGGAGCGGCTGCGCGCGAGCTTCATAAGAAGATTCCCAACTGCCGAATCACTTGGACCGGCGGCATACTCGAGGGGGGGCCGAGTTCTTCTCCGTCGGTCACGCTGACGTTTAAGTCGCCGCCGACCGGAACGTCGGTCGCCGCCAGGTCGACGATCGACCAAGCGATCATCGCCGCAGGAACGCCGACATCGGAAACGCCGACCACTTCGACTACCACGACCGGAACGCCATCTACTGCAACAACTTCCACCACGACATCTACGACCATGCCTTCGACGGCGGTCGACGTTGCGACTGGTGCGAGCAGCGGACCGAAGAAGCTCGCGGTGCCTGCTACCGATGCCCAACAGGCGGCGCTCAAAACGATCAAGGAAATCTTCGCCGACGACTATACGGCAGCGAAAACTCCGGATCAAAAGGGAGCGTTGGCGGTGAAGTTGCTCGAGCAAGCGAAGCAAACGTTCGACGATCCGACCTCGCGCTATCTCTTGCTCAGCGAGGCCCGCGCGCTGGCGACCGAGGCCTCGTCGCTCGAAACGCTCCGCGATGCGCTGACGCCGCTGGTCGAAGAGTACGACGTCAACGAAGTGACGACGCTCATCGACGCCTGGACCGCGTTGCAAAAGCGTCCGCGGATCGAGTCGGCGACGATCCAGCAATTGTTCAAGGAAGCCAATGCGCGCTTCGACCAAGCGGTCATGGATGCGCGCTTCGACGATGCGAAACACTACGGCGAATTCGGTCTCACGACGGCCCGCCGCATTCCGAACTCCGCCGCGTCGGTCAAGCTGATGATGGAAAAGAACACGGCTTTGGCCGCACGACAAACCGAGTGGCCGGCGTTGAAAGCCCTGGCCGACACGCTCAAAGCGAATCCGGACGACGCCGCAGCGAACCTCGCGGTCGCTCGTTATCAAGCGCTGGTCGCGGAAGACTGGGCGAGCGCGTTTCCGTTGTATGCGAAAAGCGGCGATGAATTGTTGGTCAAGCTCGCGGCCAAAAGCATCGGCGACATGAACAACCCCACGGCGCAAGCCGCCGCGGGCGACGCTTGGTGGGACGCCGCGCAAGCCGCGAAGCCCCCGCAAAAATCCGAGTTTCTCGCCGCCGCTCAATATTGGTACGAGTTGGCCGGGCCCCTCCTGACCGGTCTGCCGAAGACGCGAGTCGAGAAGCGTCGCACCGAACTGAACACGACCGTGGCCGCGAGAAAAATTCCCGCCACGACCTTGCCCGGCTTCGTGCAAGCTTCGTCGCTCGCCTCGAACGACACCTCGACGAATGCCATGCCGAATCGCAACTTCGGCGACCCGACCTCGACCGTTCGCCGCACCACGACGAACACGGCAGCCCGCAACGGCGCGCCCGTCGACGAACGCCAAATCGCGCAAGCCCTCATCGCGTCCGGCGGCACCGTCAATCTGCGAATACCGACCCCGTCCGGCTCGTGGAACTACTTCAGCGTAACGCCGCGCGGGATTCTGCCGGCCGATAAATTCACGATCGAAAGCGTGACCTTCATGAATATGGGGGGGGTCGCGGATCCGGTCGAAGAAAACGACCTCATACCCTTGCTCTCGATTCCGAATTTACGGTCGCTGAGCATCCATATCCGAGTCGACTCCAGAGCCCTGCGGGTACTCAGAGGACTTCAAAATCTCGAGAGCTTGAGTTTCTTAAATACGCCGCTTACCGACGAAGACACGATCCACGTGCGCGGCCTCGTCAATCTTCAAAACCTGACGTTCTCTTATTGCCAGATCACCGATGCCGCTTTGAGCAACTTCAGGGAGCTGACCAATCTCAGAACGTTGAATCTGACCTCGACGCAAATCACCGGCGTCGGGTTCAGTCAGTTGAACGGGCTCACGCAACTACGTTCCCTCAACTTATTCAATTCTCCGATCACCGATGCCGGCCTGCTTCAAATTCAGCGTCTAAGCTCTTCGGTAAGAACATTGGATGTGACGGGCAGCGCCGTTACCGATTCCGGGATGGCGAACTTCCGAGGCTTGACCGACTTGGAAAACCTCACCTTGCGAAATACGAGTACGACCGACGCCACGCTGCGGACGCTCGAAGGACGCACGCGGCTGCAACGGGTTGTAGTCAGCAAGAACATGACGACGGCGGGGGCTCAAGCTTTGCAGAAAGCGATCCCCAGCTGCCGCATCGAATTCCCGCAATAACCGCTCGTTCGCTATCTTCGCTCCGCGTCTTCCAATCGACGGTCGCCTACTTCGCGTCTACTTCACATCGCGCACAGGGCGCATTGCCGGGAGCGTGATCATCTTCTTCTCGTCAGCGGCTTCGCGCGCCCGCAAGACGAGATCGGTGGCGTAAAAGCAATCGTCGGCCGTGATGCGCGGCACGGGTCCGCCGCGCAAAAACTTGGCGAACTCGGCGAACAGCGGCTCGGTCGTGCCGAAGGGAATTCGCTCGACCTTCCCCCCCGCGATGAGCGTGATCGCGTCATCCCCTTCGTTCACTTCCACGATCCCTTTCGAGCCGACGATCCGGAGCCGTTCGTCGGCCTTCGTCGGCGCCTCGGCGGGCCGCAGATAATCGAGCCGAGCGGTGAACGACGCTCCGTTCGACAGCTGCGCGAGAATCGAGGCCTGGCTCTCCGTTCGGCCCATCTCCGGCCGGCCGATGTTGCCGTGCAACGCGGCCAGCTGCGTGAACTCCAAGCCCGTGATCCAGCGAATGATGTCGAGCGAATGAATCCCGATATAGGGAATGGTGCCGCCGAACCTCTCGCGACTGCGAAACCACTCCGCGCGCTCGCCCCAAATGTAAGAACGTTGCGTCGAGACCTGAGATACCTCGCCGATATCGCCGCGCCGAATGATCTCCCGGAGCCGGACGTTTTTCGCCTGATGCCGCAGTTCGAGCAGCATCGTGAGCTGCGACTTCGACGCGGCGAAAGCGGTGCGCAGCCGGTCCAAATCGGCCGGCGTCGTCGCCAGCGGCTTCTCCGCCACGACATGCACGCCGCGCTCGAGCAACGCCCCGATCTGCTCCGCGCGCAGGCCCGGCTCGTCCGCCACGCAACAGACGTCGGGCATCGTGTGTTCTAAGAGCTGTCGCCAATGGGCATACGTTTGCACGCCGCCGAGCAAGGGATCCTTCTCGACGAACGCCTTCAACGCCTCCGGATCCGCTTCCGAGATCGCCACGACCTCCACGTCCCCCAGCGCGCGCGCTCCGCCGAGCACGTTCCGCGCGTTCCCTTTCAAGCCGATGATCGCCAATTTCATATTCGAAAGACGTCCATAAGAAGGTCTCAGGCTTCGTCGCGGCATCCGCGCGACAAATCGACGCGGCCACGCTTGCGAAAAGTCTAGCGGCAGATCCGCCGTGAAGCGAATCTCCCTTCCGATACTCTGCTTTCCCGATTCGGAGCCGGGCAGAGTCGTATGCTCTGCTTTGCCTGTCGCTGTAGTCGGCTTTATGAATTGTAATGCTTGTGCAAGTAGGTGATGAAATGGGCCCGATCGGCAAACGCCGTAGGGGGGAGCGCGACAACGAGAATCTCGGCCGTTCGGGTCGTTCCGACTGCCCCGAAAGCAGCATAAGCAAATTCGGCAGCGACTCGCAGCGGAACCCTTTGTGGGTGAGGCGGCTTGCCTTAAAGTAGTTCGTGAGCTGGAGGTTCCGAGGTCTGCGGGCGAAGCGGCGGTTGCGCGCGCCGGCGACGCCGACGTTCGGCCTCCTTCCGGCAGTTCCCAACCCGA
>JAIOPP010000016.1 GCA_021413845.1 Planctomycetia bacterium
TGCCGACGTAGCTCTGCACGCTTCCGGTACACATAAAGTCGTACCAACTGCCGACCGTAAAGCAGGGGACGTTCATCTTGTCGAAGTGCCGCGTGCAATCTTCATCGGCCCAATAGGCGTCGTAGGTCGGGTGGTCGAGCATGCGCTGCATCCACCGGGCGCTGTCGCCGATGTCGCGCGAGGTGTTTCCCATTCCTTTGATGAGCCGCGCCGGACGAACCGTGCCGCCGATCCGATAGCCTTCGTGAAACAGGCTCAGGCCGGTATCGATCATGTACTGGGCAACGAGATGCGGCGGTTGCGTGACGGCGAGAAAGTTCTGTGCGTAGCCGGCTTGGGAACCGCCGAACGTGCCGATCTTGCCCGTCGACCAAGGTTGCGCGGCGAGCCATTCGACGGTATCGTAACCATCTTGCAGCTTCCCCCAACCGAGCGCGCGATAGCCGTCGAACACTCCTTCCGACTTTTGCGCGCCGCGAAAGCTCTGCACGCAGACGACATAGCCGCGCGCCGCAAACGAAGAGCTTTGCTTGCGCGTCGCCGCGCCGGTGATGTCGGCATAGCGCTGCGCATAGAGCACCGGCCACGGCCCCGCGCCGGCCGGTTTATAGAGATACGCCGAGAGGCGAACGCCGTCGCGCATCGGGATCATGACGTGTTCTTCGCTCGTGCCCGGCGCAAGGGGCGACGGCTCCGGCGGAGCCGGGTCCGCGGCGCTCGCCGTACCTATGCATAAGAGCAGTGCAAAACAAGCGAGCAAAGCATAAAGCCGGCGAGGGAATCGTTGCATGCTCGCAAACTCTCGGTTCGGAATAGTAGGAGATTCGCGAAACCGCAAGCGATGGATCAACCGTCCCGCTTGCGGTTTCGCGAGAACTCGTTCGCAATCTTCTCGTCTTCAGCTCAGGTGATGTGCGCGCCTTGTGCTTCGACATACACCGAATAAAGCGATTGGCTGCCCGTCATGAACAGGTTGTTGCGCTTACGGCCGCCGAAGCAGACGTTGGAGCAGATCTCGGGGAGCCGGATCTGGCCGATGCGCTTGCCGTCGGGTGCGAAGATGTGGACGCCGTCGTAACCGTCGCCGACCCAACCAGCCGACGACCAGACGTTCCCCTCGGTGTCGCAACGAATTCCGTCGGCGATCCCCTTCTTGCCGTCGAGCTCCATCGACGCGAAGGCCTTGCCGTCGGCGAGCGTCTTCTCGTCGACGATGTCCCAGACTTTGATATCGGCCGGAACCGCGGTAGCCGAGTGGCTCGCGCCGGAGTCGGCGACGTAGAGCTTTTTATAATCGGGCGAGAAGCAAAGACCGTTCGGCTTGACGATATCGTCCGTCACCTTCGAGATCTTCCCCTTCTTGTCGACGCGGTAGACCGCTTCCTTGAGCTCCAACTCTCCCTTATTACCTTCGTAGTGCATCATGCTGCCGTAGCCGGGATCGGTGAACCAGATGTCGCCGTTCGGGTGTACGACCACATCGTTCGGAGCGTTCAGCGGTTTGCCTTCGAACTTATCGGCGATCACGGTCGTCGTGCCGTCGTATTCGTAGCGCACGACGCGGCGGTTGCCGTGTTCGCACGAAAGCTGCCGGCCTTGGTAGTCGAACGTGTTGCCGTTGCTGTTACCGGCCGGTTTGCGAAACACGCTCACATGGCCGTCGTCTTCGAGGTAGCGCAGCTGCCGATCGTTCGGGATATCGCTCCAAACCAGATACCGGCCGACGCCGTTCCAAGCCGGCCCCTCGGCCCAAAGCGTGCCGGTGTGCAAGCGGCGGATCGGCGTGTTGCCGATCTTGATCTTCTTAAACCGATCGTCGAGCACGACGATATCCGGATCGGGATAGCGCGTCGGCTCGGCGCCGGGGCCGAAGTCTCGCGCCAAGACGTTGTGCTTCGACATCGCAGGCCCAAACGCCGCGGCAGCCGCAGCGGCTAGCGAACCGGCGAGAAACGAGCGACGATTCGGCGGCGTATTTTCAGGGAGTGGTTCCGACATAGGGTGTCTTCCTAGCGTTGATTTTTTGGGAGGCGATCAAAGGAGAACAAACAAGCGGCCGGGACGCGTCGGCTTTATTCGGAAGCCGACTTTTCGCCCGGGATCGGTACGAACTTCACGCACACCGGCGCGAAGACTTCGATCCGGCTCGTCAACTCTCCCAAGGCACCCGTCGCCGGGTCGATCGCGAACGTGAGCACATCGTTGCCCGACTGATTGGCGCAGAGGAAGTATTTGCCGGTCGGGTCGATGCCGAACGCGCGGGGAATGTTCACTCCTTCGCTCTTGTGGCCGACGAGCGAGAGCTTGCCGGTCGCTTCGTCGACTTTAAACGCCGCGATCGAATTTTGCGTTCGGTTCGAGCCGTAGACGAACTTGCCCGACGGATGGACTTGCACTTCGGCCGTGCTGAATTGCGGCACGGCTTTCACCCCGTCGGGAAGCGTCGAGATGGTTTGAATCTCGGTGAGCGAACCCTTCGCGGCGTCGAAGGCATAGGCCGTGATCGTGAGGTTGATCTCGTTGATGACGTACGCGAACTTCGCATTCGGATGAATCGCGAAGTGCCGCGGGCCGGCGACTTTGGCGGTTTCGCCATAGGGAGGATCGTTCGGCGTGATCGTCCCCTTCGCGCCGTCGAACTTGTAGATGACCACCGTGTCGAGTCCGAGATCGGCGCAGAAGGCCAACGTGTTCGCCGGAGCGAGGTTGATCGAGTGGGCGTGCGGCGAACGTTG
>JAIOPP010000017.1 GCA_021413845.1 Planctomycetia bacterium
GTTGCAAAAGGCGATGCGGCTTTCGATGACGCCGCACCGGTTGCACGATCGCCGCGAATTGCTCACGCAACTCGACATCATCAAACGCCGAATCGACATCGACGGCGGGCTCGAAGGAATGGACCGGTTTCAAGAGCAGGCCTTCGAGGTGATTCTCAAGGGAGCGGCCGACGCCTTTGATCTAAAGATGGAAGATCCGCGCGTCGTCGAACGTTACGACACCGAACGTTTGGTTTCGCCGGATCAGATCGATCGCAAATGGAACAACTACAATCGCTACGTCTCCCACGGCAAGAGCCTCGGCAAGTTGATGCTGCTGGCTCGCCGGCTAGTCGAGCATGGGGTCGGCTTCGTCACCGTCAGCACCGACTTCGTGTGGGACAACCACGCCGACTCGAACAACGCCGGCGTGGCCGAAGGGATGCGCTATGCCGGAGCACCGTTCGATCATGCGGTCAGCGTCTTTCTTGACGATCTCGCGGCGCGCGGCCTGAGCGACAAAGTGCTCTTGGTCTGCTGCGGAGAGATCGGCCGGTCGCCGCGGATCAACAAGAAGGGGGGCCGCGACCATTGGGGCAACCTGGCCCCGCTCATGTTCGCCGGCGGAGGAATGCCGGGGGGCAAAGTCATCGGGCGTTCGGCGAAAGACGGCGGCGAGCCGCTCGGCGATCCCGTCACGCAAGAGAATTTAATCGGCACGCTCTTCAACACGGTTTTCGACGTCGGCCGGCTGCGCTTGATGCCCGGCATGTCGACCGACCTGCTGCGCACGGCCGAATCGCGGCCGATCGCCGGGCTCTCTTAGTCGTTTAGGGAACCAGTCAGCTCGATTCATTCAAGCCGATGGCGAGATAGACCGCCATCGCGAGACCGAGCAGGCCGAGCACCCAAGCGACGACGATGCCGAGCGAGATGGGCCGGAACACCAACGGTTCGCCTCGGCCGAGTCTGCGCACCGTCTGCCGATGTTTGACGGCGGAGCAGATCGTCACGACGACGCCGAGCAGCACGAGCGCCGTACCGAACCAGAGCGACAAGCCGAGTCGCAGATGCTCCGCCTCCGTGCGCGTTGCGACCAATTCGCGCAGAAACAAACCGAATCGCGCGACGACGAACCCGAAGCCCATCATCGCCAGGCCGGTCCGAATCCAAGCGAGCAACGTCCGCTCGGCGGCGAAATAATCGCGGGCTTCGGCTTTCGGCGGTGGAATCTCGGCTGGCATCTCGGTCTCGAATCGCGGCGATGAGGCATCCGGCGTCGTGCGTACGATCTACGGCGTTCCTTCGGCTACAGCGTGCGGTCGACTGCCGCGGCGACTTTCTTCGCCCGCGTCATGAGATCGGCGAATTGCGTGAGGCTTAAGGTTTGATAGCCGTCGCTCGCGGCATGCGCGGGATCGTGATGCACTTCGAGGATCAAGCCGTCGGCCCCGGCGGCGATCGCGGCCAAAGTCATACTCGGCACCATATAGGTGTGGCCGGTGCCATGGCTCGGGTCGACGACGACCGGCAGGTGCGTCTTCGATTTTAAGTACGGAACCGACGCGAGCGGCAGCGTGAAACGCGTGTGCGACTCGAACGTGCGGATCCCGCGCTCGCAGAGCATCACGCTGGAGTTGCCCCCGTCGAGAATATATTCGGCGGCGAGGAGGAACTCTTCCATCGTCGCGCTCGGGCCGCGCTTCAACAGCACGGCCCGCTTCGTCTTGCCGACCGCTTCGAGCAGGCGGTAGTTCTGCATGTTGCGAGCGCCGATCTGAAGCACGTCGGCGTAATCGGCGACGAGGTCGACATCTTCCGTCGCCAGGACTTCGGTGACGATCGCGAGACCGGTCGCTTCGCGCGCCTTGGCGAGATGCTTCAAGCCGACTTCCTTCAACCCTTGGAAACTGTATGGGCTCGTCCGCGGCTTGTAGGCGCCGCCGCGCAGGGCCGTTGCTCCGGCGGCTTTGACGCCGTGTGCGGCCCGCAAGATTTGGGCTTCGTCTTCGACCGAGCATGGCCCGGCGATGACGCCGATGTTGACGCCGCCGATCGTGAGGCTGCCGGCCGCGACGACCGATGTTTCGCGTTTCACCTCGCGGCTGGCGATCTTATACGGCGCGAGAATCGGCAGCACTTCGGCAACGCCCGGCCCTTGCTCGAAGGCCTCTTTCAGGCCCTCGCGTTCCGGGCCGATGGCGGCGATCACGGTCCGCTCGACACCGTAAAGCACATGCGGCTTCATGCCGAGCGACTCGACATGGCGCACCATTTCTTGAACGACGGACTCGGCGACGCGCGTTTGCATCACGATGATCATGGGAAGGCTCGGGGGAAAGTGAGAAGTCAAAATGCAAAAGGCAAAAGTGCGGAATGCAGAATCGAGTTCTATCCAACTCGTTTTGCATTTTGCCTTCTGACTTCTGCGTTAACGAAAAAGCCCCGCGACTTCGGAGCCGGCTTGTGTGGCCGGCTCGCGTGGTCTCGGGGCTTCGTGTGTCGTGCGTGTTCGGTGTTTGCGGTTTACAAACCTCCCACGGCCCCGCGACCCAACGTCGGGGTAAAGTAAAACCAAAAGCGGTAATAGGTCGCGAGGTACGAGGTCATGGTTCTTATTCTGATCGTGTCCCGTGCGGGCGGCAAGCTCTTTTTCTTAGGGCGATAAGCAATCGCTTTAAGCACCCGCGCGGCGCAGCTTCTCGCGAGCACGCGTCAGCGTCGGGCCGATGCTGTTTTCCGGAATGCCGACCGTGGCGCTGATCTCTTGGTAGCTGAGACCTTCTAAGTGATACAGTCGCACGATGCGGGCCTCGTCGTCGAGCAGTCCTTCCATCAAGCGTTCGACTTCGTCCTGATCGGTTACGCGTTGCTCGTGGAAGCCGTTGGTCGCAGGTTCGGAAACACCGCCGAGCGAGAGCCGGCCGAGGGTCTTCTTTTGCAACAGCTCGCGAACGCCGACTCGTCGAGCCACGACCGTGAGGTAGGTCGCCAAGCTGCACTGGCCGCGAAAGTGTCGTAAGACGATGAAGTCTTGCCGCACGATCGCGAGGAAGACGTCGGCGCATAGGTCTTCCCTGTCTTGGGGGGAGAGCTTGATGCTGCGAGATTGCGCCGTGTGGTTGATGACATGCGTCACCAAGCCCAGGTAGCGATCGACGAAGTCTTCCCACGCTCCCGGCTTACGCGAGAGGCAGCGATCGAGCAGATTCTTGTCGATCTCCGAGAGCGCCACGTTTGCGTCCGTGTGAAATGATCGTTGATATGAAGGAGCATCGGTGGTGAAACCGAATTTTTCGACACGCAGCCGATCGTGAGAGCGGCGCTGCCGGCACCCTGGTTTTTATTCTATTTGCCGCGTTTTTTCAAAACAAGGCGGATTCGCGACTCTTCCGCACATCGCCGACTCGCTTCTTCTCCCGTTGTAACCGAGAGTTTCCGTTATCGGGCATCTTTTTCTGCAAAGAACCGAAGATCGTCGGAGCCGAACCCTGCTTGGCTGATCGGAATCGCTACTGCTTTCGGGATCGTTAACGTCGCAGCGGAGCGCGGCGCGGTTGCTACCGATGACCTTGCAGCCGACCCGTGAAGGCGCTGCGTAGCTGGTTGAAACTCGTTCTCATTTGGCCGAAAAGTTGAAAAATTCTCACGTATTTGGATTATGCCGTCGATCCGACATGGGAAGACGCTTGACGATGTTTCGAGGCATTCTTAGGATGCCCGAAGAAGAACGAATTCAACGATCCGCCGTCGGCTGCCGAGCGAGAGCCGGGCGAGTTCGCGGTATAAGGAGAAGAGCTACTATGACTCACGTCGTTTGCGAACCATGCTTCGGCTGCAAGTACACCGATTGCGTTGTCGTCTGCCCGGTCGAATGCTTCTACGAAGGGGACAAGATCCTCTATATCCATCCCGATGAATGCATCGACTGCGAAGCGTGCGTTCCGGAATGCCCGGTCGAAGCGATCTTCCACCAAGACAACGTGCCGGAAGAATGGAAAGACTTCACGGCGTTGAACGCGGAAATGGCTCCGGCCTGCCCCGTGATCACCGAGAAGAAGGCGCCGCTGAAGGAAGACTAAGCGTCCGCCGCTCGGATGCGATGCCCCGAGCGCGCGAAACGGAAAACAACAACGGCCGGAGGAGCGAGATGCTTCTCCGGCCGTTTGTATTTCGCGAGCTTCGTACCGGCGAGCGTGCTGCTCGCAGGCGTCAGGTTGCTTCGAATCGAAGTTACTTCAAATCGACCGACCAATAAGCTCGATCTAAAAAGCTCTTCCAGCTTTCGTATTTCGGGTTACCGAGTTTCACCGCCAACATCGGGCTGCGCTTCGGCTTCACCGGAATCTTGATCAGGTGCATGTTCGCCTGCTCCGGCGTTCGCCCTCCTTTGCGAACATTGCACTTCACGCAACAGCAGGCGATGTTTTCCCAACTCGTTTCGCCTCCCTGACTGCGCGGGTGGACGTGGTCGAGGCTCAGTTCGCTCGTCGGAAACTTCTTGCCGCAATACTGACAGCGGTTCCCGTCGCGCGCAAAGATGTTGCGGCGATTGAAGCGGATCGTTTGCTTCGGCATCCGATCGTAAGCGAGCAACCGCACGACGCGCGGCACTTGGATCTCGAAGTTCACCGAGCGAATCCAATCTTGATCCGGTGCTTTGAACTGCGACCGCATTTCGCTCACTTCGCGCCACGACTCGAAATCGTAATTCGCATACTGGCCGTCTTCAATGTGAATGACTTCGGCCAACTCGCGACAGAGCAACGAGAAGGCGCGCCGCACGCCGATCACATGCACGGCGGAATAGGTCCGGTTCAAAACCAAGACGCTGGAAGTAAGTGATTCGGCGGCCCAAGACGACATGCGTGCTCCTCGCGAAGATGGCAGATCGGGTCCACTTGCCATGTCAAGTCGGCGACCGACATAGCTTCGTTATTCTATCGGTGGAACGAAGTAAAAGCGAATTTTTCGATTATGCCGGCCTCGTAGGCGCGGGACTTTAAGCAAAGGATTCCGTGGACCGCGAAAATAAAATCGCTCTTGATTTTTGCCGCTCGCCCGACCTTGCTCACCGGCATTTGTTTGAAATCTCATGCTTCGCTGACGCTGCGCATCGAGACCACGCACCACGCTGCGCCGCGTAAATCTCGGGCTGAATCGCTGCGCGCGTCGGCGCTGCGCGATCCGCGCGGCAAGCGTGTTCTCAATAAGCGAAGTCGTGCGAGAGAAGCGAATGGTTCCATGTCAATAACGATTCGCCCTTTCTAGACACCACGCACGTTAAAAAGATCGCTCGTCTGCCTGAAAAGAAAAACCAAGAAGACGACTTGCTCCGTGTCGGAAAAGGATATTAGGATGAATTGCGTCGAAGAGATTCGACAGCAGAGATGCGACGGTGCGATTCGAAGCATGCGATTGCGAGGTCGCCGTTTCGATCCACACCGAGCGAACAAGTGCGGGTGTTCAAGTTTCCCAGACCGGTGTCGAGCCGGCCGCCAAGAGGAGAGTCGTGCGATGCTCCATTACTCGTGCGATATGTGCAAGCGTCCGATGGATTCGGAGAACGATCTCCGCTACGTCGTGAAGCTCGAAGTGTATGCCGCGTTCGACCCGCTTGCCGTCGACGCCGAAGACGACCGTGACACGCTCGAAGATCTTCACGAAATTCTCGAACGGATCGACGACGCGACCGATGAAAACATCGGCGACGAGGTGTATCAGCAATTGCGGTTCGACCTCTGCCCGGAATGCCGCAAGAAGTTGCTGAAGAATCCGCTCGGCCGCAAAGGTTCCGACAAGCACGACTTCAGCCGCAATTAAGTTTTCGCCGCGCATCCCGTTCGAGCGCCCGTTTTGCTCAACGATTCGGGAGTGCCCCTCTTGATGATGCGCTATCGCGCTCGTTCGCGATTTCAATCGCTGCCGATTCTGTTTGCGATCGCGTGCTTCATCGCCGCGCGCTGGTGGTGGGGAACTGGCGATCGCCCCTCGACCGCGCCGCCGCTTCTTCCTGAAGGGGAGCATGCGGTGCGGCGCGTCGTCGACGGCGACACGCTCGAGCTCGCCGGCAATGTGCGCGTTCGCTTGCTCGGCGTCGATACGCCCGAGACCGTGGCCCCCGAGCGTCCGGCGGAAGCCTGGGGAGCCGAAGCGTCGGAGTTTACGAAGGCCTTCGTCGCGGCAGGAGCGGTGAGGTTCACGTTCGATCGCGAACGGGTCGATCGCTACGGTCGCCAACTGGCGTTCGTCTGGCGCGGCGACGAGCTCTTGAACGAGCGGCTGATCGCCGAGGGATTGTCGCCGGCCGTGACGATGTATCCGTTTTCACCGGCGATGAAAGATCGCTTTCGCGCGGCCGAGCGCGAAGCGAAACGGAAGAAAATCGGCATCTGGTCGAAGCGGGCCGAAGTGCCGGTCGCGGCCTCGCCGGCTTCTTCAGCCGTCGGCGCGGCTCGTCGTTAAAGACTGCTCGTCGCCTTGCGCAAGCGGCGCGTGCGAGCATCGTCGCAACTTGTTCGCGGCTCCGGCCGTTGGTAGATTGCCGGTGTTTCCAGCCCCGCCGCATCACGATAGCCACCATGCCCAATCTCTCGGTCCGCGACATCGTGAAAGAGTACCCGACGCGCGACAAGCCGCTAAGCGTGCTGCGAGGGGCGTCGTTGGAATTGTCGGCCGGCGAAAACGCCGTGATCCTCGGCCCGAGCGGCTCCGGCAAGAGTACCCTGCTCTACATCATCGGCACGCTCGACCAACCGACGTCGGGCCGCGTCGCGCTCGATAGCGTCGATCCGTTTGCGTTAGCCGAGCCCGCGCTCGCGACGTTTCGCAACCGCCGGCTCGGCTTCGTGTTTCAAGATCATCATTTGCTGCCGCAATGCAGCGTGCTGGAAAACGTCCTCGTGCCGACCTTGGCCGACGGCGGTGCGACGAACGAATCCGTTGCGCGCGCCCGCAAGTTGCTCGACCGCGTCGGTCTCGCCGACCGGTTGGAGCATCGTCCGGCCGAGCTCTCCGGCGGCGAGCGGCAACGAGTCGCCATCGCGCGAGCGCTGCTGTTGAAGCCCGCCTTGCTTTTGGCCGACGAACCGACGGGCAACCTCGATCGAACGACCGCCGCGCAGATCGGCGACTTGCTCTTAGAGCTCCCGCGCGACGAAGGGACGATGCTCCTGGTCGTCACGCACAGCTTGGAGCTCGCCGCCCGCTTCCAACGCCGGCTCGAGCTCGACGACGGCCGGCTGCTTGAGGCCCGCGCTAGGTCGGCGTCATGAGCGAGCCCACTTCGTCGGCGAAACGAACGGCCGTCCCGCTGGTGCGCGCGTCGTTGCGGCATCATCGGCGCATGCATCTTGCCGTGGCGCTCGGCATCGCCGTGACGACGGCCGTGCTCACCGGAGCGCTCTTGGTCGGCGATTCGATGCGCGGCAGCTTGCGCGAGCGGGCCCTGACGCGACTCGGCGGCATCGACGAACTGCTCGTGACCGATAAGTTTTTTCGTGTCGAACTAGCCGCCGAAACGACGCGTGCCCAGAGCGAGTTCGTTTGTCGACCGGCGATCGTGCTGGAAGGGAGCGTGACGCAGCCCGACACGAAGGCGCGCGCCGCAGGGGTGACGTTTCTCGGACTGACCGACGATTGGCTCGCCGACGACGTCGTCTACGTCAACCAAACGTTGGCGGACGAATTGAACGTGAAGGTCGGGGATGAAGTGATTCTTCGTTTGCCGGCGGCTCGCGAAGTTCCGACGGAAAGCCCATTGGGTCGGAAGAACGAAAACGTCGCGAACTCTTCGCGCTTGAAAATCGGAGCCCTGCCGCCGCCGGCCTTGCCGCTCGCCGATCTCACGCTGCGCCCCAATCAGCAAACGCCGAAGAATCTGTTCGTTTCCATCAAGGTCTTGCAGAAGACGGTCGGCAAGCCGCAGTATGCGAACGCGATCTTCGCTACGGCCGCCCCCGCGGCAGCGCCGGGAGCAACACCTGGAGCGGCGCTCGATCAACGCATTCTCGCGCAGCAAAACGTCACGCTCAACGCCGCCTTCCATCCCCAGCTTGCCGACTATGGACTCGCGTGGAAGCTTGCGAAGCCCGGCTATTTTAGTCTGACGAGCGATCGGATGTTGTTCGATCCGGCGCTCGAGAAAGCGGTGCTCGAAACCTACAAGGAATTCCAGCCGCAACAAGTCTTCACGTATCTCGCAAACACGATCGCCGCCGGCTCGAAGCAGATTCCTTACAGCACGATCGCGGCGCTCGACATGCGCGACACCCCGACGCTCGGCCCTTTTCGCACTCAAGACGGAACGCCGATCGAGTCGATCGCCGATGATGAGATCGTGCTGAGTCGTTGGGCGGCGGAAGATCTCGGGGTCGTGCCGGGTGCCCAGATTCGCATCGCCTACTTCAAGCCCGAGAGCACGCATGGAGACGTTGAGGAAGCGGAAGCGAAGTTCAAGCTGAAGGCGATCGTCGATCTCCGGCCGAACGACGATCCGTTTCTGACCGCCGATCTCACGCCCGAACTACCGGGCGTGACCGATCAACTGAAGATGGGCGATTGGGATCCCCCCTTCCCTTACGACGGCAAACGGGTCCGCGATAAAGACGAAAAATATTGGGACGACTATCGCGCTACGCCGAAGGCCTTCGTCTCGCAAGCGACGGGCCGCAGGCTGTGGGCCGGACGCTTCGGCGATATGACGTCGCTGCGCATTGCGCCTCAACCGGGCGTCACGCTCGCCTCGCTCATGGCGATGTTCCACCCGAATCCGGCATCGGTCGGCTTCGCGTTTCAACCGATCAAGCTGCGGGCCTTGGAAGCTTCGAGCGGGACGACGCCGTTCGAGGGGCTGTTCATCGGTTTCAGCTTCTTCATCATCGCGGCGGCCTTGATGCTCACGTCGCTCTTGTTTCGCCTCGGCGTCGAACAACGGGCCGCCGAGGTTGGGTTGCTGCTGGCCGTCGGGCTCGATGCGAGGCACGTCCAGCGCTTGCTATTGCGCGAAGGAGCACTCGTCGCGGCGCTCGGCGCGGCATTGGGTCTGGCGCTCGGCGTCGGCTATGCGGCGCTGATGCTTGCCGGCCTGCGCACGCTCTGGCTCGACGCCGTGACGGTGCCGTTTCTCACCCTCTTCATCACGCCGCGCAGCCTGCTGATCGGCTATGCGACCGGCGTGCTCGTTTCGCTGGCGACGATCGGATGGTCGCTGCGGTCGTTGCGGAAACGCTCGATTCGCCGCTTGCTCGCCGGTCAAGCAGCCGAAAGCGATCTCTCTAGTTTCGGGCCGGCCGGAGCGAGCCGTTCGCGCAAGGGGCTGATCTTGCAATGGGGGAGCGTCGCGCTCGCGATCGTCGCTGCGGTCGCGGCGAGTCGGCTTACCGATGAAGCTCAGGCCGGTGCGTTCTTCGGCTCGGCGGCGCTCGTGCTTACGGCCCTGCTCACGTTCCTGCGCCGGCGCTTAAGCGCGGCGCGGTTCGGATCGCTGATCACGCCGGGCCCGGGACGTGTCGTGATCTTGGCGCTCCGCAATGCGGGGCGCAATCCGGGCCGCAGCACGCTTACGATCGGGCTCGTCGCGTCGGCGGCGTTTTTGATCGTTGCGGTCAGCGCGTTTCGTCTGACGCCGCCGAGCACGTTCGTCGAGAAGTCGAGCGGCACCGGCGGCTTCGCGCTCGTCGCGCAAAGCGATCTGCCGATCTTGCCCGACATGAACACCGACGACGGTCGGCTCGATCTCAACTTTTCGCAAGCCGGCCGGAAGGTGCTCGACGGCACGCAGGTCTATCCGTTTCGTTTCCGCCCCGGAGACGACGCGAGCTGCTTGAACCTATATCAAACGACGCAGCCGCGCATCCTCGGCGCCGGCGAGGCGTTCGTCGAACGGGGCGGCTTCTCGTGGGCTAGTAGCGCGGCCAGCGGCGAGGCCGAGCGCGCGAATCCGTGGTTGCTGTTGCGCAAGCCGATCGTCGATGATCCGCAAACGACTGAAGATGAATCACAAGAGATTCCCGTCGTGCTCGATCAGGCCACGGCGATCTATAGTTTGCATCTGTCGGGCGTCGGCGCGAAGTTCAACGCCGTCGATGCGCAGAGCCGCGGAGTGCGACTGCGCGTCGTCGGCTTGTTGCGCAACAGCGTGTTGCAAGGGAGCCTCGTCATTCATGAGAAGCCCTTCGAGCGGAGTTTTCCGGAGGTGAGCGGCTATCGCTTCTTCTTGGTCGCAGCCACGCCGGAGCAAGCGTCGGCCGTCGCGACGACGCTGGAAAGTACTCTCTCCGACTACGGCTTCGACGTCGAGCGCAGCGAGCGCTTGCTGGCCGGTTTCTTAGCCGTGCAAAATACTTATCTCTCGACGTTCCAAAGCCTCGGCGGTCTCGGCTTGCTGCTCGGCACGTTCGGCCTCGCGGTCGTGCAACTCCGGAACGTGCTCGAACGGCGCGGCGAGTTGGCGTTGCTGCGCGCCGTGGGACTGTCGAAGTCGTTTCTGTCGCGGCTCGTGTTTTGGGAAAACATCGCGCTCTTGGTCGGAGGCCTCGGCTGCGGCGTCGTCGCAGCCGCAACGGCCGTGTTGCCGCATGCCCTGCTCGGCGGCGCGAGCGTTCCTTGGGTCGGCCTGGCGGCCACGCTCGGCACGGTGCTGGTCGTCGGTTTGGCGACCGGTTGGATCGTGGTGCGCTCGGTCCTCAAGCGACCGCTGCTTTCGGCGCTGCGCGGCGAATAGCCGGCCGCCGCACCTTCGTGTAAACTGGCAACCCTTGCCGGTCGGTTCGTCGAATCTCTAGAGAAACTGCCATGCGTGACTTCGTCTTAGTGCTCGCCTCGATCGCTCTCACCGCCGTGATGTGGGGCGTCTACGGCCCGATCATGCGCGAAGGGCAAGCCGCGATGAGCCGCGATCACTTGCTGCCGTTCGTCTGGGTCGGCTTGGCTTACTTCGTCATCGCCGTGGTCGTGCCGGGCGTGCTGCTCCGGCTGTGGGGCGAGAAAGGAACTTGGACCGCGAAGGGCTTTGCCTGGAGCTTCATCGCCGGGGTCGCCGGAGCATTGGGAGCGCTGGGGATCATTCTCGCGTTCACGTTCAACGGGCATCCCTCTTATGTGATGCCGCTCGTCTTCGGCGGGGCGCCGGTCGTGAATACGTTTACGACGATGTATCTGACGAAGACCTACAAGCAGGCCAATCCGCTATTCTTCGCCGGCCTGATTCTCGTCGTCGTCGGAGCCCTTGTGGTGTTGATCTTCAAGCCGGGCCCGACCGCGATCCACGGCCGCGAAACGGTCGTCGATATGTTCAAGGTCAGCATGTCCATCTTATTGACGGTCGTATCTTGGGGCATCTACGGGCCGCTGTTGCATAAGGGGCAAATGCTGATGTCGGGGAGCCGGATGCGGCCCCTCATTTGCGTCGGCTTGGCGTATCTGGTCGTCGCCGTGGTCGTGACGTCGGGCATCGTCCATGTGCTCGAAGGGGCGGAAGGTTGGAACAAGATGACGGTGCAAGGGGCCGCGTGGAGCTTCGGCGGCGGAGCGGCCGGCGCACTCGGTGCGCTCGGTATCATCCTCGCGTTCACGTTCGGCGGCAAACCGGTGTATGTGATGCCGCTGGTGTTCGGTGTCGCGCCGGTCGTCAACACGCTCGTCACCATCGGGCCCGGGCTGGCGAACGGAACGATCGGCGCCATTAGCCCGTTGTTCTTCGCGGGGTTGATTATCGTCATCGCCGGTGCGGCGACGGTGTTGATCTTCGCACCGAAGAGCGGGCCGCATCCGCTGCCGGCGAAATAGCGCAAGTGTTTATGAACTCCGACGAAGCGATGCACCGGATCGATGCGCTCTTGAGCCATGTGTGGATGGTGCGCACGTTCTTGAAGCACTCGGAAGAAGCCGAAGAAGACGACGAGCTGAAAGCGGTCGTCCGCGAATTGTACGACTACAGCTTGGCGCTCGGCCCCACGTGGAACGAAAAAGATGCGGCCGGCTATTTGAAGCAGGCGCAGAAAAAGCTCGCGAAGCTTCGGGCCGCGGTGAACGAATTCGCCCGCCTCCAGCCGGAGATTTCGACGCACACCAACTTCCAGATGGCGCTCACCTCGCTTAGGACTGCGACGACGGAAATCGGCACGATCCTCGACGGATTGGCTTAGCGTTCATCGTAGCAGGCACGTTCCACGTGCCGTCCGCCACATGCGTCGTTCGGCGATGGTGTCGTGTTGCGCTGCCCGGGAGTCGTTCGTGGTTACGGCACGTGGAACGTGCCTACTACTTTACGTGCCGCGGACGGAGCCGAACCATTCGATGTGTCGTCGCGGGCAGTAGCGATAGCCGTGCGCCGCGCAATACGGCTTGAGCCAGGCCGCACGTTCGGCGAGTTCGCCGGCGTCGATTCCTTGCGGCATCAGCAGCACGTGCGTGGCATCGATGTGCGGGAAGTCCTTCAAATACGTTTCGATCTCCGCCAGATCGGCTTCCGCATCGACGACGAACTTCATCTGGTACGGATATTCTTTCGTCAGCCGGCGCACGACCTCGGGCACATGCCGCGAATGCTCGTGGCGCACGCTCCAGCGCGGATGCCGCGCGGCCGACGGGGTCGAGTTCGAGAGCTTCGGGCTCACCGACATCAGATCGCACGCTACCGGTAAGTGCAGCGTGCCGGCCGTTTCGATCGTGATATGAATGCCACGCTCGCGCAGCGCTTCCGTCAACGGCACGAGCTCGGCGAAGAGCATCGGCTCGCCGCCCGTGAGCACGACGTGGCGGCAAGCGTGTCGCTCGACTTCGACGAGGATCTCTTCGACGGAGAGGTCGTCTCCTTCGGGCGACCACGACGCGTAGGGAGTGTCGCAGTAGCTACAGCGAAGATTGCAGCCGCTTGCCCGGACGAAGACGCTTTCCGTCCCCGTCAGAACTCCTTCACCTTGAATGGAGAGATAGATTTCGGCGATTCTCATGACGCGTCGCTGCTCATCACGCGTATGGAACCGGATCGACGAGGCCCGCTGCGGCGAAACCTTTGAGCCGGAGCGAGCAGGCATCGCAGCGACCGCAGGCGCGTCCTTCGAGGTCGGGATCGTAGCAACTGTGGGTCAGGCCGTAGTCGACGCCGAGCGCCGTGCCGGTCCGAATGATTTCGGCTTTCGTCATGTTGATCAGCGGCGCGTGGATCTTGAACCGTAGCGAACCTTCGACCCCCGCTTTGGTCGCGAGATTGGCGACTTGCTCGAACGCCGCGAGAAATTCCGGCCGGCAATCGGGATAGCCGCTGTAGTCGACCGCGTTCACGCCCACGAAGATATCGGCCGCTCCGACGACTTCGGCATAGCCGAGCGCCACCGAAAGCAGAATCGTGTTGCGGGCCGGGACGTAGGTGATCGGAATTCCCTCGGACATCGCGGCCTCGGCCCGATCTTTGGGGACGGCGATATCGGCGGTCAGCGCGCTGCCGCCGATGCGCGAAAGATCGACGCTGACGAGCCGGTGTTCATGGGCTCCGAGCGCCTTCGCGAGCTTCCGGCCGGCGTCGAGCTCGAAGCGGTGTCGTTGGCCGTAGTCGACGGAGAGCCCGCACCAATCGAAGCCGGCGGCGCGAGCCAAAGCGGCGGTCGTGGCCGAGTCGAGGCCTCCGGAAAGTAGCACGACGGCAAGCGGCATGACGAACGAGACCCACGCAGGAAGTAAACGAACGGTCGACGACCCACTGGTCGATCTCGTTCCATGATGCCACAATAGCGAAATTGTTGAAAGGAGCCTGAACGTGACTGCTGGTGCGACTGCCGGAAACGGCCCGAAATTGAATAACTTGCCTTCTCCGACCCTGTTGGAGACGTTCGAGAATCAGTTCCCGAGCCGGGAATATGAGATCGAAATCGTCTGTCCGGAGTTCACGTCGGTTTGTCCGAAGACCGGTCATCCCGACTTCGGCACGCTGACGATCACATACGTGCCGCACTTGAAGTGCGTCGAGCTCAAGAGCTTAAAGCTCTATCTGCAAGAGTTCCGCAACGCCGGAATCTTCTACGAGCATGTGACGAACACGATCCTCGAAGCGCTGACGTCGGTGGTCGAGCCTCGTTGGATGCAGCTTAAGGCAGCCTTCACGGCCCGCGGCGGCATCACAACGACGGTGACCGCCGAGTTTGAGATGAAGGGATAGCGGGAAGGGATCAGGGGTCGGGGGTCAGTGGGGAACTCGATAGCCCCGGGTGCATACCCGGGGCCGCACGACATAAGAGCTGAATCAGCTCGCAGTTTCAGGATCATCATCCGACCAAAAAAGGGCCGATCCGATGTTCAGTAAGATCCTGCCTCGTCTGTTCGCCGTGAGCCTGTTGCTCGCTCAGGTCGGCTGTCATCCCTTAGCAAATCAGACTTTCGCACAAGACGCACCGGCCGAGAAGAAGGAACCGTCGGCAGCCGCGATCAAGAAGCCCACGGCACCGCTCGCGCTTGCTGTTCCCACTGCCCCGCCCGAGCGGATCAACGAGACCGACTTGAAGAAGATGGCGCCGGGTGATCTGTACGTGCTCGCTCGCACGGCGGCCGGCGAGAAGCATTACCAAGTCGCGGCGATCGCCCAATACTGGTACGTGCAAGCGACGCGAGAGGGACGCTTCAACCTCGCTTGCCATCTCGCACGCTCAGGCCAAGTCGACTCGGCGTTCTATTGGTTGCAGGTCGCGGCGATCGAAGAAGGAGTCGATCCGCGACTAGCCTCGAACGACGCCGATCTCGCCACGCTGCGCGCCGACCCGCGTTGGGAGAAGCTGCTTGGGTACATTCAAGATTGCAACAAGTATTTCGCGACGGCGCCGATCGCGCGCACCGTCGTCGTGTTGCCGGAAAACTATCGAGAGCCGGCTCCGATCGCGGCGATCGTCTGGATGCACGGCTTCGGCTCCAACCCGGACGACTTCGTGAACGGAGATGCGCAGCGCTATGCCGATCAGTTGAACGTGGCGTTGATCGGCATCAGCGGCCCGATCGTGCGCGGCCCGCGCAGCTTCGCTTGGAACATCGACGCCGAGAAAGATCTGAAACGGGTCCGCGACGCGCTGGCGAAATTGCGCGGACGGATCACGATCGAAAAGGGGCGGATCATCTTGTTCGGCTTTTCGCAGGGGGCGCAAGCCGGCCTGGAGATCGCGGTGCGGCATCCGGACGAGTTCGCCGGAGCGATCGTCTTCTCACCCGGCCCGCGATCGCATCTCGACGCCGTGTCGCCGGCCGCGACGTTAGCGAAGCGAGGGTTCGTGCTTTCGTGCAATGCCGGCGAACGCCCGAATACCGTGCAGCTCACGGCCGACGACGCCGACTGGCTGAAGCGGGCCGGGGCCAAGGTCGTTCACAAGGCCTATCCCAACGTCGCCGACCACACCTTTCCGGAAGACTTCGGCGACCGCTTTCCGGAATGGGTGAAGTTCGTTTTGGAAGCCGGCAAGGAATAGCCTGCCGCTCTGCACGACGCTCCTAATCGCGAACGGCCGGCCCTGCGCACGATTCTTCCGGCACGATCGGCACCGCTCGCGCCACCGCTCTGCGCCGCTTAATCGGCAACTCTTTTCCAGTGCTAAAATTTTATAGCCCGTCGCGCCGATGACTCGGTGGATGAAGAGTAACTTTCTCGACGAAGGTGCCGCATGAGTTCCCCCACGATCTCCCCTCCGCTGACGACCGCCGCAGCCCGCACCGATGCCGGAGCCGCTCAAAGCTTCGTCTTCGGGCCGCTCGGCGACTTCTTCTTGCTGATCGGCGCGCCGCTTTTGGCGCTATTGGCCGGCGTGCTGGTGGCCGAGACGAATCCTTCGCAATACTCGTTCATGATGGGGCAGTCGCCGAATCGCGTGGCGCACTTGCTGATGTTCATCTTCACGATGGCGCATCTTTCGGCCGTATTCTTTCGGAGCCACGGCAACCCGAAGATTTTCCGGCTCTATCCGCTGCGATTCACCTTGGCTCCCCTGCTGCTGTTCACGGCGATGTGCGCTTCGCAGTGGATCTTGGTGAGCGTGATCGTGCTCGGCGTGTGGTGGGATGTGTACCACTCGAGCGCGCAGACGTTCGGCCTGTGCCGTATCTACGACATGAAGCGCGGCAACCCGGCCGACGTGGGCCGCCGGCTCGATTTCTGGTTGAACATCCTGCTTTATTGCGGCCCGATCCTCGCCGGCGTAACGCTCTTCGACCACATCAAATCGTTCGAGTCGTTTCAACGGGTCGGGGCGGTGTTCTACACCGAGCTCCCCGCGATCGCGAGCTCTTATCAACCGTTCGTCACCTGGGGCATGCTCGCGGTCGGCGTGCCGTTTTTGGCTTACTATGTGTTCGCCTATGCGCGGCTGGCACGCGAGGGCTATAAGGTCTCGCCGCAGAAGGTCGCCCTGTTGGCGTCGACCGGCTTCGTGTCGATCGTCACCTGGGGCTTCAATAGCTTCGGCGAAGCGTTCTTCATCATGAACTTCTTCCACGCGCTGCAATACTTCGCGATCGTCTGGTGGAGCGAGAAGAAGAACATCCAACGGCTCTTCGGCTACGAGACGGTGAAGCACGGCCAAAGGAAAACGTTTTTGCTGTTCCTGGCGCTCCCGTTCATGTTCGGTTCGCTGGCCGCGCTGGCGTCGAGTTGGAACAATCAGATCTTGTTGAACATCCAGATCGTCGTCTCGATCATGCACTTCTGGTACGACGGCTTCATCTGGTCGGTAAGAAAGAAGCAAGTCGCCGCGGGGTGAGAGCAGTCTCGCATAGAAAGCGAACAGCTCATTCAATAGCCGCGGATGCATATCCGCGGACGCTTCGCGCAACGACACGACGCGGCCCCGGATATACATCCGGGGCTATCGAGTAGCGAGTAATGCGCACTGATGCGCAAATGCACTACCCCGCTTCCGCGGCCACCTGCTTAAAGATCGCGTACATCGCGTCGAGATACTCTCGGGCCTCGGCCAGGCTCATCGTCAGCGGCGGGCTCACGCGGAGCACCTTGCCTGCCAAGGGGCCTAGCAAGTGGATCGCGCGGCCTTGGTCGTCGCCGTAGTAACAGGCTTTCACGCAGGCGTTGGCGATGTCGGCCGCGCTGTTCGTTCCGAGGGGCGCGCATTCGACTCCCCAGACGAGCCCTTCGCCGCGCACATTGGCGACGATCGGCAACGTGCCGAGTTTCACCAAGCCGGCTTCGATCACCTTCGCCAGCTCGCGCCCTTGCGCGAGCACGTCGCTCGCTTCGAATTCATCGAGCGTCGCCAGCACCGCGGCGCTCGACAGTGGGTTGCCGCTCCAGGTATCGCTCCCCTCGCCGTAGTGCATGTTGGCGAACAGATCGGCCCGACCGACGGCCGCACTCACGGCGACGCCGTTCCCGAGGCCTTTGCCGAGCACCGTGATGTCGGGCTCGATGCCGTAATGGGTAAAGGCGAAAAGTTCGCCGGTCCGGCCGAAGTTGGCTTGCACCTCATCGAAGATCAGCACGATATCGTGCTCGCGGCAGAACCGCTCGAGCAGCTGCATGTATTCTTTTTGCGGATGGAACGAGCCGCCGCCGCCCAGGTAGGGCTCGGTGATCAAGCAGCAGATCCGGCTGCCGAGTTCGTTCCACAAAGCGTCGAGCTCTTGCTTATACTTCGTGAGATCGAGCGGTTGCTTGCGGCGCTCCAGCGAGATGCATTCCTCGCGCGGGAAGCCGATGAACCGCACGCGCGGATCGCGTTCCGCGTCTTGCTCGCTGCCGGTCACGGCGCCGGCCAAGCCCTTCTTGCCGTGAAAGCCGAACCGCGTCGCGAGGATCATGTTCTCGCCGTCGCGCCGATCCATCGCGCACCAAAGCGCCTTTTGAATCGCTTCGCTGCCGCTTGCGGCCCAGAGGACTTGTTCCGCACGACCGCCCCCCGGCTGACGCCGGAGGAGCGCGATCAAACGCTCCGAGGCTTCGATCTCGACTTCCGTTGCGCCGTTGTAAGCGGTGAGCGGAACCGCAGGGAGGTACTCCGGCTGGGCGCCGCTACGCTCTTCGACTGCGCCGGCGAGCGCCGCGGGATTCAAGTTCAGATATCCTAAGGTGCGCTGCCACCAGCGCTTCGGGTTGTGCCCGAGATTGGCGACGAGGACGCCCGAGGTGAAGTCGGCGAGCTTGCGCCCTTCGTGCGTGTAGTGGAAGCTTCCTTGGCTGCGCGCGAAGACGGTAAGGCTCGGCGTAAACGTCCGCATGCAGAGCGGTTCGACGGCCTGCAAGCGACGTCGCAAATCGTTGGATCGGTCTTCGCCCTGGTGCTCGATCGGAGCCGCGGCCGTATCGGCGACATTAGCCATGAAAGTTTCCTGACAGAATCAATTTGGGTGGTTTATTTTTGTAGCAATAAAAGCAGCTGAATGCAAAATCAATCGCGCTTGCCGCCGGCGGACACACGACCGGAGTACAACACCTCGGGCTCCGCGCGGCCCGGCGCCAGCAGCACGAGCCCGCCTGCCGCGTGATCGACTTCGACGACGCAGTTGGGCCGGCCGGCGGCATGGTGCGCGAGAATCGCTTCCATCGCTTGGACCGCGGCGACCGTTTGGCGATCGGCCCGGAGGTCGTTGTAAGCGAGACGATTGATTTGTTCCCAGCGCTCGGTGCGTTGTTCGGCCGGTCCGCCATGTTCGACGAACGCCGTTTCGCGCACGAAGCGCTCGATCACCTCGACCCCGTAGCCGCGCTGCGACCGCTCGCCCCACGGTTCGAGAAACGTGCCGTTGTAGTGGTTGTTCATCGTCGTTTTGCGCTTGAAAGGAGTGCTCCCTTCGATCGTGCATTCGACGCCCCGCTTGCGGCTGTGGCAGTTCCAGACGCCGTTGTCGAAGCGGAATTGGACCTCTTGTTCGACGTAGCCGGGGAAATTGTCCGGCGTGACCCAACTGGTGTGGATATCGAAGGCGGCTTCGCGACCGTCGACGTATTCGTAGATGAGGCGGAGTTGGGTGGAGTCCCAGGTCGGGCCGTCGGCCGCGCCGACGAGGCCGCGCTGGCCGGTGCAAGCGACGCTCTTCAAGCGACCGCCGAAGGTGAAGTCGATCAGCTTGATGTAATGCACCGCGACGTAAGTGCCGGGGTTCCGGCCGACGATCCACTCGGCGAACTGACCGCCGGAGATCGACTTCGGTTCGAGCAGCGTGCAGTAGCCGTTGTTGACGTGCTTCAGCTCTTCATCGGCGACCAGCGTGCGGAGCTTCTTATGGTCGGGATCCAAGAGCTTGTGATAAACGACCTTGGCTAAGACTTGCTTTTCGCGCGCGATCCGCTCGAGCTCGTCGAGCTCGGCGAGCGTGAGCACCGAAGGCTTCTCGATGAGCAGGTGCTTGCCGGCGAGCAGCACGTGCTTGGCCGCTTCGAAGTGGCGATCGTCGGGCGTGGCGACGCAGACGAAATCGACCGGCGACTGGAGAAGTTGCGCCGTCGCTTGGTTCCCGGTGAAGCTCTTGATCGGTCCGACTTTCCCGCCCGCGGCCTGGATATAGGCCTCGGCCCGCGTGCCGGTGCGACTGGCGATCGAGGCGAGTTCGACTCGGCACAGTCCGAAGCGGCTGTCGTAGATCCCGCCGGCCCCGGCCGTGGCTTCGAAAAAGGGGCGATAGGTCTCGTCGAAAATCATCCCGACGCCGACCATTCCGCCGCGTAAGAGCGGTGTCGGAGACTTTGCGATTGGATTCATGGTGGAGTCAGGAGAATTGTTGGTATTATATTTAATTGGTTCGTCGTATGATGATCGAGGCCCGTTTTTCGTGCTAGCTGCGTTCACTTCGTTTTCGCCGAAAAGCCCGAAAAACAGCGACCTGAAGGCGAACGGCCGTTTCATTCCGGCGACCGTTGCAAGAACCGACTCTCAAGTGAATTCACATTAGGGATTCCCCCGATGGTTGTCAACCGAAAAAGCCGTAAGAATGCCCCCTCCGCGAAAACGGTCGCGGTGCGGCTGGTGCCGACGGCGAACTATTCCTACGGGAAAGCGGCCGAGCAGACGTTGGCCGACAGTGTCTACGAGCAGATTCTGCTCCGCATCATCCGGGGCGAATTCATCGGCGGCCAAGAGTTGAAAAGCACGCTCCTGGCGAAAAACCTCGGCGTGAGTCGGACGCCGGTCGTGCAAGCCTTGCAGCGGCTCGCGGCCGACGGCATCGTGAACCTGGAGTTGAACAAACGGGCTCTCGTTCGGCCCGGTGCGGAGAACTGGCTCGTCGAGATTCATCATCTGCGGGAGTTGCTCGAACCGCACGCCGCTTCGCTCGCTGCGCAGCGCATGCCCGACGTGTTGCTGGAACAGCTGCGCGAATTGGCCGATGCGGCCGCCGATCGCCGCGAACCGGATTGGGCCGAAGCGGTCCAAAAATTCGACTTCGCCCTCCATCTCGCCATCGCCGACCACACGGAGAACCGCGCGCTCGGCGAAGCGATCCGAAAATGTTGGAGCTACAAGCGGCTCTCGTACGACGCCGCGGTCGATCTGCCGGAGAACTTGGCGAAGGCCTACGACGAACATCTGGCGATCTTGCAGGCACTGGCGGCGCGCGACTCGCAGACCGCTTCGGCGGCGATGCTGTTTCATCTCCGCTCGGCGGCGACGACCCGGCCGGAGCGGCGGATCGTGTAGCGACGGTTCGTGTAGCGTTACGGCCTGTGCAGCGGTTTGGGCCGCGAAATCGCAAGCGGAGAACGGTGTTTCCTTGCGCCGCGATGTTTGGGGTTGCCCTGCGCCCCTTGCGAAGGGATTCTCCGCTTCGCACAATAGCCGCTCGCCGCGCACTTTTCATCGCCCCCCTTCTTCGCAGAAAGCTTCCCATGGCCGATCGACCGAGCGTGATTCTCAGCGGGTTCGCCGATGAGTCGGCGAACCAAAAGACCGCCATGCAGCAGTTCTGCGCGTTCGCCGCGATCGGCTTGCAGTATTACAGCCTGCGGTTCATCGATGTCGGCGAGGGGATCAAGAATGTGATGAAGCTCTCCAAAAAAGAGATTCAACAGATTCGGCATCTCGAAGACGAATACGGCCTCAACGTCTCGTCGATCGGCTCCCCGATCGGCAAGGTGAAGCTCGTCGATCAGGAAGACGGAACGAAAAACGCCTTCATTCCGTTCAAGAAGTATCTGGCGAACGATGTGAAGAAGGTTTGCGAACTCGCGCACGCCTTCGAAACGAAACTGATTCGCGGCTTCTCCTTCTATCATCCGAAGGGGACGGACCCGAAGCCGCACATCGCGCAAGTGGTCGACCAACTCGGGCAGATCGCCGAGGCGTGCCATCGGAGCGATCTCACGTTCGGCCTCGAGATCGAAGCGAACCTCGTCGGGCAGACGGGCGAGCTGCTTGCCGAGATTCAGAAGCAAGTCAATCATCCGGCGATGATGCTCATCTTCGACGCCGCGAACATTCTCTGCCAAGGCTACACGGCGTTCGACGTCTTCAAGCAATACGAAGCGATGAAGCCGTATATCGGTTGGATGCACATCAAGGACTATCGCCATCCAACGCCGCCGAAACGCGTCGGGCATGTCGACGAAGATGCGATCAAGAACTTCGTGCCGGCCGACATCGGGCAATCGGCGCACGAGCTCATCTTGCGCGACTTCGCCGAAACGATTCCGACGTTAACGAAGAAGCTTGCGAAGCGCGGGATCCCCGGCGTGTTTCTCGATCTCGAACCGCACGTCAAAGGGGGTGGTCAGTTCGGCGGATTCAGCGGGCCCGACGGCATGGGAGTCGCCTTGCGAGGGCTCTGCAAAGTACTCGACTTCGTCGGTCTCGACTACCACATTCGCGACTTCGACGACATCCGCGCGGCCCGCGGGTTCTAGTCGCTCGGCCGCGAAGCTTTACCGGCCGCGAAGGCTTAGGAAGTCTTCGCGGCGTCGGCGGCGTTGTTCTCGGCGTTCATCTTCGCGTTCGACTTGCTCAGGACGTCGTCGAGCGAACGGGTCGATTTTTGCGCGCGATGTTTCAAACCGAACGATTGCAGGCCGAAGGCGATCGCCGCGATGACGCCGCTCGCCATGCAATAGATCCCTTGATGATGGTCGTTGTAGTAGAAGTAGGCGCCGATGCCGCTGGTCGATAAGGCCAGCGTCGCGACGACTCCCTTCCACCTCGAAGCCGTATGGGTCGTCTTGATTTGGTGCGTCGTGATCGCCGTACGGGCGTTGGCGTTTGCCAAGGCACGCAGTGCGGAGAGGTCCGACGAACGCTCCGCCGCAACCGAGCGGGCTTTGAATTCGCCCGGCTCGAACGGCGCGAGGGCCGGTTTCTCTTCGACCGGTTTCGGCGCGGCAGGCTTCGCCATCGGTCGTGCGGCCGAGTTGTTGACCGGCTCGGGCTTCGCGGCGGCCGCGGCAGCGGCTTGCGAGTCGTTGCGCACGCCGAGCCGTTGCATCAGTTGGGCCATGTAGTCGTTGAGCGAGTCTTCTTCGTTCGCGTGTTCGCCGGCGGCGGCCGGTTCCGGAGCGCGAGCCGGTTGCATGACGGGCCGCGGCGGCTCCGGAGCCTTCTTCGGCGCAGCGGCCGGAGCCGCATGCTCGGCGTCGTCGTCTAAGACGGCGGCCATTCCGAGCCGACGCAATACGTCGGCGGCACTTTCGCCCCCTTCCGCGGGACGTGGAGCGGCAGCGGTCGTCGAGCTTGTCTCGGCGACTTCTTCCGAGGCCTCTTCCGCTTCCGGTTCGTACGTCGCTTCCTCGTCGCGAGCTTCGCGCTCCGCTTGTTCTCGCGCTTCGGCGATCAGCTCGTCGGCGATGCGCTTCGCCGTGGCGACTTCCTCGGCACGGGTGTCTTCCGCCGTAACGTCTTCGGGCGACGTTTCTTCGGCCGCAGGTGCTTCAATAGCGGACTCTGCGGAGATTGCGTTCGCCGCAGCAGCCGCTTCGGCCGCGATGCTTGCTTGTTCGCGCTTGGTAAGTTCTTCGCGCAGTAACTCCGCTTCGCGCGACAACGCCTCGCACTCGTCGCTCTTTCGAGCGATTTCTTGCTTTTGTGCTTCGCGACCGCGTTGGAGTTCAGCTAGCTCGGAGGACAACTCGGTCAGTTTCGATTCATAGATCGTCGCTGCTTCGAGCATCGCCGCTTGGCCGGCTCGAGCCTCTTCGTCGCGAGCACGAAGCGTTTCCAGCTCGGCTTGAATTTCCGGTTGCACTTCGATATTAGCAACAGCGGCAGGTGCTGGGGCGGCGCTTGCTCGGCTCTGCAACAGGTCGAGCTGTTCGCTGAGCGAGCGGATCAATTCCTCGCGCTCGGCAAGATCGCTGCGGAGTTGTGCGGCTGTACCGTCGTCGGCCGTCTTAGTGTCAGTAACTTCGGCGACCTCGACGCTCGCTACAGGTGCGATCGCGGCAGCTTCGGCAGCTGCGCAGCGGGCCTCGCGTTCGACGACGCGCCGTTCTCGTTCGTTCAGTTCGCTCCAGTTTTGCTTGAGCGCCTCGCAACGGCGAGCGACTTGTTCCGATTGCCGGCCGAAGTCGTTCCGCTGGGCAAGAACTTCCGCTTCACGGCGAACGAGTTCAGCGGTGCGCGTTTCTAATTCTTGCGACGAGTCGGCAGCACGACCGGCGCGGGCCGCGAGCTCGGCGAGTTGCAGTTCCAGGGCGGCGGAGCGTTTCGTCAGCTCGGCTTCTTGTGTGGCAATCGTTGCGGCGCGAGCCGTCAATTCCGCCGAGCTATTGCCTTGCGTGCTGCCGACACGCTGCTGCTCGTCGCTCACGGCCTGAATGACGGCCCATTGCCGAGCCAGCGCATCCGCCTGGGATTGCGCACGGCCGACTTCGTTTCTTTCGCGCTCGATGAGCTTCGTCGTGCGGCGTGCGAGTTCCGATTCTCGTTCGGCGCAAAGCCGTTCGCGCTCGGCGATCCGTTGCTCGAACGCGGCCGTCGAGCTGCGGAGCGATTCGGCGAGTTGAGCGAGTTCGGCATCGCGATCGAGTTGTTGCTCGGCGACCGCGTTTTGTTCTTGCGAGCGAATTTCGATCTCGCGGCGTTGATCTTGCAACCGACCGACGCAACGCTCCAAAGTCGCGGCTCGCGCGGCGATTTCCTGTTCCCGTGCGGCAAGCTCCGCGAACCGGCGAGTCAGCGCCGTCGATCGTTCGGCGAGATCCGCTTGTTCCGCTTCCAAGCGAGTGACATCGTCGGCGAAGAGCGCGGCGGCGGATTCGAGCTCGGCCCGGCGTTGGTCGAGGGCTTGGTGCGCGGCGGCGCGGTCTTGGTTCCATTGCTTGGAAAGCGCACGGAGCCGCTCCCCTTGCTCGACGAGGGCCTGATCTTCGGCGGCCGTGGCGGCGCGCTTTCGTTCGAGTTCGGTGAAGCGCGCTTGCAAGTCCCGATCGAGGGCTTCGACGCGGGCCTTTTCTGCGGCGAGTTGTTCTTGTTCGTGGGTATTCGTGCGGCGGCGGGTTTCCAACTCCGACATCCGCATCTGAAATTTACGAAGCTTTCCGATCACGGCTCGCAAGCGGCGGCGAGCTTGACGGTTCGCCAGTTCCAAGCGGCCCGTCAGTTGGGCGACGAGAAGCTTGTCGAGCTTCGCTTCCAATTCCAAATTCCGAACCGGTGCCGCCGGAATCTGTTGACTGCCCGGCAAGGAAACGACTTGAAACTCCAAGGCTCCGATCGCCAAGCGATCGCCGGCGCGCAGCGTTTGGTCTTCGAAGCGGTGGTCGTTGATGAACGTATCGCTCGCCCAGCGACGGACGACGGTCTGTCGCGAACCATGCAGCACGACGCAGTGGACCGGCTCGATCCCTTTACCGCGCAGACGCAAGGTGCAGTTCGGCGCGGAGCCGATCGTGCATTTCGGTGAGCTAAGGCGGATTGTCCGTCCGGCCTGGGGCCCGACATTGATCCGCAGCACGAGCTCTCCAACCCGCGTGCCGAGAAGCGATCTCGCAGGCGCGGCTGCTACGGCGGTCGGGCGCGGAAGCGTCGCAGTATTTATTGCGGCGTTCGTCGCGAGGTTCGTAGTCGTGTTCGTTGCTGCCGGTTCTTGCAGGATGCTGTTTGTCACTGTGCAGACGCCGTTCGTGAGGAGCGGTTCGTATCTAGGCCGCGAGAGCCCCCAGTGCGCATGCACCTCCGGGACCGTGCGGAATTCACCGCAAGCATCTACCTCACAAGGACGGCGAAGTCAAAATCGTCAGGTTCGATCCTTTTTTCTGAGTTCACCTAAAAGCCCCAAGCGAGAGGCTTTTCGTAACCGTTAGAGGGTGTTTGCCGGCAAACGTGCCGACTGTGCCTGGAAATCCGAGAAAAAAGAACTGCATTACTTTACCGTTTGTGACGATTTACCGGTTGTAACGCCTCACCAGCGGCCACGGGGTGAGGTGTCGTTCGGAATGTCTTGCCGGCGGCGCTTGTGATTCGGTTCACAAGGGCTCGGCGAGGAGTTTTGCGAGTGTCCACGACCGCTCCTGCGGCGGCCGTATGCGCTACGTGAATTGCAAGATGTTGACGGATATAGGGATTCGGCGACGTTGCCGGATCCTCGAGCGCCGCAAGAACGGATTTGCTCAAACCCTTCTTGCCCGAATGCGTACTATATTTGGACGCGAACCGACCCCTACGGCAGACTTCGTCGCTCCAAGAAGGAGATTAACGTGGATAACAAAAAGCGATTAGCGAATAAACAGCGTGCGAAGAAACCGGTCGGCGGTGGGCAACCAATCAGTCGTGAACCGGCTCGGACGCGTGAGGAAAAACAAATGCCCGGAAAAGACGCCGTCATGAAGATGCGCGAAGTTCTGCTTCTCCGCCGCGATGCCTTACGCAAAGCCTTGGCCGGAGATTTGAGCACGCTGACGGAACTGCGCGAACAGACGGCCGGCGACACGATCGACCAAGCGCTCGACTCGGCGCATCACGAGCTCAATTCGCAGCTGGCGGAAGTCGAAAGCCGCGAATTGGCGAGCATCGAGAACGCTTTGGAGCGGATGAACGTCGGGCAATACGGCATTTGTGAAGGTTGCGAAGAG
>JAIOPP010000018.1 GCA_021413845.1 Planctomycetia bacterium
AAGTGGCGAATCGCGGGAGCCCATTCCCGATGCGGAGCCTTATGTTGGCTGAACAACATAAACGGCTTCTTCTTGTCGCGATTCTTCAACCACTCGAGCGAGAGGTCGCCGATAAGGTCGGTCACATAGCCGGGGCGCACCGTGCGTTTGCCGTTTTCGATCATCGGCGGATTGTAGTAGAGCCCTTGTCCCGGCAGGATGTTCCAATAGTCGAAGCCGGTCGGATCGGTTTCCAAATGCCATTTGCCGATCATCGCCGTTTGGTAGCCCGCGGCTTGCAGAAGCTTCGGAAACGTCGTTTGCGCGCCGTCGAACTTGTCGCCGTTTTGGTAGAAGCCGTTGCGATGGCTGTACTTGCCGGTGAGGATGCAGGCGCGGCTCGGTCCGCAGATGGAATTCGTCACGTAGCAATTGCGAAAGAGCATCCCTTCGTTCGCGATGCGATCGAGGTTCGGCGTGCGGTTGATCGTCGAACCGTAGGCCGAAATGGCTTGGTAGGCGTGATCGTCGGCAAAGAGAAACACGATGTTCGGCGGCTGTTTCGGCTCGCCAGCCTCGACGTCGTTCGCTACCAACGCCATCGTCGCGGCCAACGCCGCCGCCGTGAGATAACAAAGCACACAGAAGCAACGGTAAGCGCGAGGCAAAGGAAACTCCTTGGGGAAACGTGCGAAATATCGGAATAACGGCGCGGGGAGGATCGCTCTGACCTTGATTCTACACAGCCGCAGGGAGAAAATATCGACATGGTTATCTCCGGTCACATACGGAACGGCGTCGTGGTGTTGGAAGGGGGCGTTACCTTGCCTGAGGGAACGCAGGTAACCGTTTTGCTTCCGGTCGCTTCGCCGATCAAGCTTTCCGCTCCGACTGAGAGGCCGAGGCGGCGGATCGTTTTCCCGATCATCCCGTCGGAACATCCGGGTTCGTTAGACATTACCGCCGAGCGAATCGCCGAAGTCCTGGACCAACAAGATGCTTCTGCCTGACATCAACGTCTGGCTGGCCTTAGCGTTTGCGGGCCATAAGCATCATCAATCCGCCCAGGTGTGGCTTGAGACCGCCGTGGAACATACTTTGTTTTTCTGTCGCTTGACTCAGCAAGGATTCTTACGCCTCGCTTCCAGCAAGGCCATCGTCGGTGCAGAGGTCGTATCGTTGCGCGATGCTTGGAAGGCTTACGATACGATATTCGCCGATCCGCGAGTGGAGTTCGCTTCGGAGCCGCCAGGCATCGAGCCGGTTTGGCGAAGCTATACGCAGTCCGAGTCGTTTTCTCCCAAAGTCTGGAACGACGCCTATCTCGCGGCTTTCGCGCGCATCTCCGGATTCGAGGTAATCACGTTCGATCAAGGCTTCAAAGTTTACGACGACGTCAAGCGGACGATTCTGCAGTAGCCCGATCCCCCGTGAGTCCGTCTGAATAATTCATTAAGTCTCCCAGCCGCAAAACGAAGCCGCGAATGCTTGCGATGGTTGATCGGTCAGGGCTCTGAGTCACGGTCTCGCTATGAACTACTTCGCTCACGGCTACCGCTTTCTCGATGATCCCTACTTCCTCGTCGGCACGGCGATTCCCGATCTGTTGTCCGTCATCGATCGGAAGATTCGGGTTCGGCCGCGCGATGCGGCGCGGCATGTCGACGGCGAGGACGGGCTGCTCGCGCGCGTGGCCCGCGGCGTGGCGCAGCACCATGCCGACGACGCGGAGTTTCACTGTTCGCTGGCGTTCGTCGAGCTCTCGCTGCAATTTACGAAAGAGATTCGCGACCTGCTCCCGCCCGACGACGGACTTCGTCCGCACTTTCTCGGCCATATTCTCGTCGAGCTTTTGCTCGATTCGACGCTCATGGAAGACCGGCCCGACAGGATCGAAGAATACTATCGTTCGTTCGGCGAAGTCGAGGGTTGGGTCGTCGAAGAAGCGGTGAATCGGATGCAACCGCGGCGCACGGAACGGCTCGCCGTTTGGATAACGCTCTTTACGCGCGAACGGTTTCTCTGCGATTATCCCGACGACCGCCGGCTGTTTCGGCGATTGAACCAAGTGATGAAGCGGGTCAAGCTCGATCCGCTTCCCGAGAAGTTTTGCGAGTTGCTACCGGCCGCACGGCGCGACGTTCGAGCACGCCGCACGGAGTTGCTCGGCGGCGATCCTCGGTTCGGTGTTTAAGGTTGCCTTTCTGACAGGATCCGTCGCTCATGCTCTCGCTCGTCTGTTCGCTGCTGCTAACCACGCTTGCCGCCGAGCCCGCGCGCCCGGCCGACGTCATGGTCGTGTGTCCCGGCCCGTTCGAAGAAGCCCTGCGGCCGTGGATCGAGTATCGACAGAAGCAGGGGCACGTCGTCGCGATGGTGTCGGGTGAAGAAAAGCCGACCGAGATCAAGGCCCGACTGCGCGCCGCCTACGCCGCCGAGCCGAAGCTCTCGATCTTGATCATCGGCGATGTCGAGAACCCGTCGCCGTTTAATCCCTCCGCGCGCACCTTCACGGTGCCGACGCACTTCGAGACCGCCACGATCAACGTCTTGTTCGGGAGCGAGCCGACCATTCCGACCGACAACTGGTATGCCGACTTCGACGACGACGGCGTGCCCGAGGCCGCGATCGGTCGCTTGCCGGTGGATTCGGCGTACGAGCTGCATCACTTCATCAAGCGCATCATCGCCTACGAGCAATCGACCGACTTCGGGCCGTGGCGGCGGAAGATCAACTTCATCGCCGGGCTCGGCGGGTTCGGTCCGGTCGCCGACGCGGCGCTCGAAGCGGCCGCGAAGACGCTGATCACGAATTACCTACCGCCGGCCTATGTATCGACGATGACGTACGCGAGTTGGCAAAGTCCCTATTTTCCCGGAGGAGAGGAGTTCCACGAAACGGTCGTCGAGCGCTTCAACGAAGGGTGCCTGATGTGGGTCTATATCGGTCACGGTGGCCGGCGCGAGTTCGACTATTTCCGCACGCCCGACGGCAAGGTGCATCGGATCTTCAGCACGGCCGATGTCGCTAAACTTCAGGCGCAGAAGCATCCTCCGATCGCGCTGTTTCTCTCATGCTACTCGGGTGCCTACGACGCCCCGCAAGATTGCCTCGCCGAAGAGATGCTGCGCAGGGAAGGGGGGCCGATCGCCGTGATGAGCGGCACGCGCGTCACGATGCCTTATGCCATGTCGATCCTCGGCCAAGAGTTGATGACCGGTTTCTTTCAGCAACGGCCGGCGACGATCGGACAACTTCTCCGCGACGCTAAGCGCGGGCTCGCGCTGAAGCCCCGTACGAGCGACGCCGACAAACAGTTCGACGCTCTGGCAACCGCGATGATGCCGATGGCCGCCGACTTGAAAGCGCAGCGCATCGAGAATTTGCATTTGTTCAACCTCCTGGGCGATCCGCTGTTGCGCTTGAAGCATCCGGAAACGGTGAGCATCCAAGCGCCGAGCGAAGTTCGGGCCGGTGAGCAAGTTAAGTTCGGCACCACCAGCCCGATCGCGGGAGAGACCTTCGTCGAGTTCGATATTCGTCGCGATCGGTTGCGTCTTCCTCCGCTCGAGCGCGACACCTACGACGGCAAGCCGCCGCTGCAATATAAGAGAAACGATTTCCAGGAAGCACAGGGCCGGAACGCATCCGAGGCGCCGGCCGGAGTGCCGGCGGATTGGTCGCTCTCGACCTTGCTCGAAGACCGAGGCGATTACTACGTCCGGGTTTACGTCGAGGGGAAAGACTCGTTCGCCCTCGGTTCGTCGTATGTGAAAGTTCGTCCACCGGTGAAACCTAAATAGCGTCGGCTGCGTAAAGCAGAAGGTGCGCAAGCTCCCTCAAGCCGGATTTTATGCCGTGCGAAGCGTGCGCTTCTTATAGAATCGTCGCTATGGATACTTCAGTTCCCGTCCCGCCGTCGGCATCGTTCCCGTCTCCGGCACCGCGACCCAAAAGCAAATGGCGCTGGGTCCGACGGATCGGCCTCGCGACGACGCTCGTGGTCGTCGGCCTGATCGGTGCCGCACCGACGATCGTCTCCAAGAATCCGGAACTCCGCGACCGATTGATTCGCCGCTTCCTCGGCGACTTGAACGGCGACGTCGTCATCAAAGACTTTTCGGTCGGCTGGTTTTCACCCCTGACGATCCGAGGCCTCGCGCTCCACCCGCGCTCCGACTCGCAGCCGGTGCCGGGCTCGTCGGCCAATCGCGAGCCGCTCATCACTGCCGAGGCCGTCGAAGCCGATCGTGATCTGTGGCGCATGCTTTGGGACCGCGCCGATGTCGGCACCATTCGCATCGAACGCCCGCAAGTGTTTCTCGCGCTCGGCGAGAAGGGGCAGAGCAACTTCTCTGAAGTCTTCGGGCCGATCCTCGAGCGCGAAGCGAAAACGCCGCGCTCGCTCACGTTCGGCGCACGGGCGCAGATCGTCGACGGCACGCTCCGCGGCATCTCCGCCGAGACGCGCGAGCCGTGGCAAATCGCGGGGATCAACCTCGCCGTCGGCGTCCGTTCGGCTCAGGTCTCGAAGAGCGGCAAGCCGGAGCTGTTCGTCGAGCGCGGCAACCTCGTCTCGAAGGGCGCGCTGACGGTCGGGCTTTGCAATGACGTGCTCAAGTACATCGCGCCGGTCGTCGCGAAGACGGCCAGCGTGCGCGGCCTCGTCTCGATCGATCTCGACGACTGGCGACTCCCTTGGAAAGATTTCGGCAGCGGCGATCTCTCGGGCCGGCTGACGATGCACACGGTCGAGGTCGGGCCTGGCGCGATGACGAAATCGATTTTGCATCAAGCTGCGCTGCTGCCGTTCCTCGGCGATCTGATGCGAAGCCTCCCGGCTCCGGACTTCGTGAACATCGCGCACGATTCGGTCATCGTCTTCAAGATGCTTCCTGGCGGACGGCTGCATCACGAAGGGCTTCGTTTCAGCCTCGCCGACTTAATCGACGTGCAGACGCACGGAAGCGTCGGGCTCGACGAAACGCTCGACCTCGTCGCCTCGCTTGGCATCCATCCGCCGAACCCTGAGGAACGAAAGCTCGCCTTGATGCGGCAGCTTTCGAGTCAGCAGTGGCCGGTAAACATTCGGGGCAAGCTCGGCGCGCCGGCAATCGATTTGTCGCCGCTCGGGGTTGCTTGGAAGCAACTCTTGTTTCAGAAGGTGCCGGCCGATTGGCTTTCGGGTCGGTCGTCGTTCGGTGGTAATTTGATGCGCGAGATTCCGCCGGAGACGGTCGGACAGCTCATGTCGCTCTATCAATGGGCCACGGCTCCGACGCCCGCTCCCCGTTCACCGGCATCGCAAACACCGACGCTCGGCGATGGCTCGGTGAACCAAAACGCCGTGCCGCCGCTGCCGGTCCCTAGTGCCACGGCTCCGGCGTTCGGGCCGGCCGAAGGGGTGAAGCTCGGATTGGATATGTTGCAGGCGATTCGTGCGCGACGTCAGCAGCAACCACCTCCGACGTCGCGCCCCCTCGCGCCGCAAGATCAGCAGAGCCCGGCGCCGCGCGACCGGATCGATCCGGTACCGCCGGCGAATGGAAGCCTGCAGGGGAATGTGAATCCGCCGGCGAGCGGACCGACCGGGTTCTTGAACGGCGTGCCGAATGCAGCGCCTACCGGGGCACCTCCGCGGCGGCCGTTGTTGCGGCAGGGGTTGCGCATGCTGCTCGAAGCGGCGGAGAGCGCGAACCAGCCGGCTTCGACGACGCAACCACCCGCTCCGCAGCCGCCGACCCCGGCGAATCCTGCTCCGTAAGGGGAGCGCGACCCACTTCCGCGCTTTTTCGCTCGCAAGTATACTTTTAACTGCCGCGACGTCGTGTCGCGGATTCGCAGGACGAACGCTCCGTCCCAGGTCCGGTAATTTTTGCTCTCGGGAATTTGTGCGATGGCTAACGCCTTTGATCCTTACCGCGAAGCGCTGGTCGTCGAAGCCAATACGATCTGGCCGGTGGAATTCGCCGATCTGACGCTCGCCGAAAAGGCCGTGCTCGAACAGAAATTGCACAACACGGCGAAAGACGCCGCCGACCTCGACTATTCGCGGCTGCACACCGGCTTCGCTCGCGACATCACCGTGACGGCCGCCGATGTGGCCCGAGTGAAGTAGCGTTCGTCTCGTTGAGCGGCACGGTTCTCTCGGTGAAAGCACGAGTCAGGCGCGCATGGCAATTCCTCGTCGAACGGTTCATGTCGCGCTCGGCGAGCGAAGCTATCCGATCGAAATCGGCACCGGCAATCTCATCGACACCGGCCGGTTTCTGCTCACGCGCCGCCAGGTTTCGCACGCCGTCATCATCACCGATGCGAACGTCGAAAACCGGCACGCGATGACCGTGGCCGAGAGCTTGAGCCAGGCGGAGATCGCGGTCGACCTCGTCGTCGTCGCGTGACGGCCGTCGGCGGCGGCGTCATCGGCGACCTCGCGGGCTTCGCCGCGGCGTCGTACGCGCGAGGGCTCGCGTTCCTCCAAGTCCCGACGACGCTCTTAGCGCAGGTCGATAGCTCGGTCGGGGGTAAGACCGGGATCAACCTCGCCGGCGCCAAGAACATGGTCGGCGCGTTCTGGCAACCGATCGGCGTCGTCGTCGATTCCGCCACGCTCGACACGCTGCCGATTCGCGAATATCGCTCGGGGCTGGCCGAGGTCGTGAAATACGGCGTGATTCTCGATGCCGATTTCTTCACGTACCTGGAAGACAACGTCGACGGCCTCGTCACGCGAAAGCCGGAGACGGTGCGCGAGATCGTGGCGCGGAGCTGCGAGCTGAAAGCGCTGGTCGTCAGCCAAGACGAACGAGAAGAGACCGGCTTGCGCGCCGTCTTAAACTACGGCCACACATTTTGCCACGCCTTCGAGACGTTGACGAACTACTCGACCTTGCTGCACGGCGAAGCGGTTTCGATCGGCATGATGTGCGCCGCGCGACTGGCCGAGCGCATGGGCCGCATCGAGCAAGCGCTGGTCGATCGCCAGCGAGCGCTGCTGGTAGCTCTAGGCCTTCCCATCGAGACCCCGGAGCTCGATCCGCAGGAAGTGCTGCGCGTGATGGGGCGCGACAAGAAAGTCGAACACGGAAAACTACGCTTCGTGCTTCCGAGCCGAATGGGGCACGTCGAGCTGGTCGGAAACGTCGCGCCCGAGGATGTGATCGCGGCGCTGAAGGATTGAGTTAACGCCGGATTTCCGCGAAACCACAAGCGGCGCGACGGCGCCGACTTTCGCTTCCTCACGGCTCGAACTAAGCGAAGCTAGGACGCCACGCAAGGGTTCGACAACGTGCCCAAGTTCTCGATCTCGACTTCTACGACATCGCCCGGCTGCAGGAATACCGGCGGCTTCCGCGCCATGCCGACTCCCGGCGGCGTGCCGGTGAAGATGATGTCGCCCGGCAGCAGCGTCACGACGTTCGAGATGTACGCCACGAGCTCATCGATTTTGAAGATGAGTTGCGTCGTGCTCGAGTCTTGCATCGTCGTGCCGTTGAGCCGAAGTTGAATTCGCAAGTTGTTCGGGTCGCCGGCTTCGTCGGGCGTCGTGAGGGTCGGCCCGAAGGGGGCGAACGTGTCGAAGGTCTTGCCGAGCAGCCATTGTTTGCCGGGCTTATTGAGCTGCCAATCGCGAGCCGATACATCGTGGCCCGGGCAGTATCCGGCGACGTGCGACAGTGCGTCGGCGCGGGAGATATTCTTTCCGCCGCGGCCGATCACGACGACCAACTCCGCTTCGTAATCGACTTGCGTGCTCGCCTTCGGCAGCACGATCGGGTCGTGCGGCGCGCAAACCGCGGTCGGAAACTTGCTGAAGAAGACCGGCTCGTCGGGAGGGGCCACGCCGCTTTCCTTCGCGTGGTCGGCATAATTCAGACCGACGCAAATCACCTTTTGCGGGTCGGGAATCGGGGCGAGCAAGCGAATGCCGTCGGGGAGCGGAGCCCCGTTTTGAGCCGCTTTCGCGGCCCGTGCAACTCCTGCCGGACCGAGCGCGATCAGCTCCTTCAGCGTGGCCGGAAGGGTCGGGTCGACGGCGTTAAGATCGACGTAACGGCCGTTTTGCAACGCCGCGGCACGCGCCCCGGTCGGGCTCTGATAGCTGACGAACTTCACGGAATTCTCCTGTCGCGGTCGCGTCTACGGAACGGTCGATGAGGCCGTTTACCTGTCGGAATCGTTATTGAACCCGGCTCATGGCAAAGCGGCAAGAGACGGCAAGCCGTAAATTCGCGACTTTCGTTAAATCCGGCTGCAAATGACAGTTTCTTAGTGTGGATTAGCTCTGTGGTTTGCCGTCGGCGCGGTCGTGACCTAGGTTTCGATAGGCACCTCACCTTTGCGCTACGACTCCATAACGATGGACAACCGTCAATCTAGCCCGCTCTCGACGCCGCCTGAGCGCGTCGCCGCCGATGCTGTTTCAGCATCGGCCGAGGGCCGGCTCGCGCAGTTGTCGACGCTCATGGAGGATCTCCACGAAGGCGAGCAAGAGGTTGTCGGCCGTCCGACGATCGTCGATTCGTTCGAGACCGAAAGCACGCTCGTGCAAGCCCGGCTCGGCATCGGCAGCAGTCTTTATGCGGCTCTGCGTTGGAAGCACGAACCGACGGCTCAACACTGCCTTCGCGTTGCGCTTTGCTGCTCCGGTTGGGCCGAGATGATGACGTTGCCGTCGACGCTTCGCGACGAGCTCGAGTTGGCGGCGCTCTTACACGACGTCGGCAAGATCGGCGTGCTCGACTCGATTCTCGCCAAGCCCGGCAAGTTCAGCCCGCAAGAAGCGGCGATCATGGACTGCCAATGGCTCATGGGCGAGCAGATCCTACGGAGCTGCAGCGCCTCGAACGGCGTGATCGACATCATTCGTTACGCTCGCGGTTGGTTCGACGGCAAGCGCGGCGATTGCGATCTCGCCGGCGACGAACTTCCGCTCGGTTCGCGCATGCTGGCGATCGTCGACGCGTTCGACTCGATGACGACCGATCATGTGTTTCGCCGGGCGATGTCGGTGCAACGTGCGTTCGACGAGCTCTTCCGTTGTGCCGGCACGCAGTTCGATCCGGACCTCGTGACCGTCTTCAGTAAATTGTTCGAGAAAGATCCGTTGGCGATGCAGCTCATCGCCGGCAATCGGTGGCTCGCCGACCTCGACCCGAACATTGTGCAGGGGCAATATCGCCGCGGCCGCGTTCAAGCGCCGATGGGCCCGCTGTCGACCGAATCGATCTTCCAGACGAAAATGCTCGACTCGATGCACGACGCCGTGATCTTCGTCGACGCTTATCTCAAGGTTCTCTATTGGAACCAAGGGGCTGAGCGTTTGACCGGCATTTCGGGCAAGAGCATGGTCTCGCGCAACTTCGTACCTAGCTTGCTGAAGCTGTGCGATGAGCGAGAAAAAACGATCGCGGAGCATGAGTGCCCGGTCGCGCAGGCGGTCGCCGGCGGAACGCAGTGGCTACGCCGACTCCATATTTCCGGCCGTGGCGGTAAGCCACTCGCGGTCGATGTGCATGCCATTCCCGTGCTCGACGCCGCGGGCATCATCGCCGGCGCCACACTCCTGCTGCACGACGTCTCGTCCGAGATTTCGCTCGAACAACGCTGCCAGAACCTCCACGATCTCGCCACGCGCGACGCGCTGACGCAAGTCGCCAACCGGGCCGAGTTCGATCGCGTGCTCAAGGAATTCGTCTTAGCGCACCGCGAAACGAAGCGGCCTTGCAGCTTGATCATGACCGACATCGATCGGTTCAAGACGATCAACGATACCTACGGCCACCAGGCCGGCGATCATATCATTCAGGCCGTTGCCCACTTGCTGAAAACCTTCTGCCGCTCCGGCGACTTGGTCGCCCGTTACGGCGGTGAAGAGTTCGTCCTCTTGTGCGCCGACTGCGACAACGCTACCGCCGCACAGCGCGCCGAAGAAGTTCGGGTCGCGTTCGGCATGATGAAACACGAATCGCTCGGCCAGCGCTGCGTCACCTCGAGCTTCGGCGTCACCGAAGTGCAGCCCGGCGACACGCCGGAAACGATGCTTCGGCGGGCCGATCGCGCGCTGTTCACCGCCAAAGAGACGGGCCGCAACCGAGTCGTGCAGCTCGGCGTCGGCGGCGACGCTCAAGGAGCCGAAGACGATCCGAAGATCACGGCTTCGTCGCGCAAGCGGCTTGCCGGCAACATGCTCTTGAAGCGCGAGATGACCAGCGATTCGCCGCTGGAACGGAATGTCGAGAAGCTTAAGGGCTTCGTCGCCGACCATCACGCCGAGATCGTGTTGGCCGATCGGAGCCGTGTGCAATTGCGGATCGGCGGCGATCGGGGCGGGCCCCTCTTCAAGCGCCAAAGCGATCGCTCGATTCGCTTGATTATCGATTTAGGAATCCACGAAGAGTCGTTCGCACCAGAAAGCAATCCGCGCGCCGTCTTCAAACGGACCCGGATCACGGTAATGATCAGCCCGGTGAAGAGCCGCGAACGACGCACGACCGCCGCGCTCGAACGAGCCCGACAGTTGGTCGCTAGCTTGCGTTCGTACCTGATGGCGATCGACGTCGACGGCGTCGAAGCGGTGACGGAAGACGAATCGGGCGGGATCTGGCAAAGCATCCGCAATCTGTTCGGCGGAGCGGCGGCGGCTCGGGAAGTGGAAGAAGCGGACGACGCAGCCCGGTAAGGACGCCGCGAACGTTCGCGAAACCGGGCCGATTCTCCGCGGCCGGTTGACATCGCAAGCCCTTGCGCACCCGATTGAAAACCGCGCAAGCATCCGTTATGTTCGGCGCAGAGAATTCCCTCTGCCGCTCGCAACCGGCTCGGGCGAATTCCTCCCTATTCGCTTCATAACGTCTGCGTTTCCATCCCTTCGATTCATCGATCGCGCCTCAAGGGTGATCGGGAGTAAGAGAAAATCATGGCCTACACACTGCCCGCTCTGCCGTATCCGTTCAACGCCCTCGAGCCCAGCATCGACGCGAAGACGATGGAGATCCATCACGGCAAACATCATCAAGCGTATATCACGAACGTGAACAACGCGATTCAAGGAACTGCGTTCGACAATCTGCCGGTCGAAGAGCTCGTCGCCAAGATCGACACCGTGCCGGAAAACATCCGCGGCGTGGTGCGCAACAACGGCGGCGGACACGCGAATCACTCGCTCTTCTGGACCGTAATGGGCCCGGGCGCCGGCGGCGAGCCGAGCGGCGCGCTGGCCGATGCGATCGCGAAAGATGTCGGCGGCTTCGCGAAGTTCAAGGAAGACTTCTCCAAGGCCGCGCTCACGCGCTTCGGCAGCGGTTGGGCATGGCTCAGCGTCGACAAGTCGAAGAAGCTCGTCGTCGAAAGCACGCCGAACCAAGACAGCCCGCTGATGCACGGCAACACGCCGCTCTTGGGCCTCGACGTGTGGGAACACGCCTACTATCTGAACTATCAAAACCGTCGGGCCGACTACATCGCCGCGTTCTTCAACGTGGTGAATTGGAAGGCCGTCGCCGAACGCTACGCCGCCGCTACCAAGTAGTTGCGCGGATCGAAAATTCGACGAAGTTAGGCATACTGCGGAAAGGCTGAGGGAGAAATCCTCTCGGCCTTTCCGTTTTTTCATTCAAGCCTGCGGCGAAGTCGGCCGATACCTTGTCGCAATGCGGAATCAATCGATCCCGATGAAACTGGCATTGACCGGCCCATCGCGCTCGCTATACTCCCGCCCCACCTTGCCGTAGTAAAGCTGCTCCCTTGCGGAGTCCGGCGGACCTGCGGCAAGCATTTCCCAAACACATCTCGAAACTCTCGGCCTCGGACAGGATGTCCGGCACCGGGTCATCTCCGATACTTCGAAGACACTTCTGCTCGGTTTACGGGCGGCTAAAAGACGCGACAGGGTTGTTGCGCCGGGAAGCCGATGCCGTCGAGCAGGTCACTTTGCGGAAGGACGCATCTTCATGCGAGCGTATCCTGCGCGGTTAGCCTTGTTCTGTTTGTTGACATCCTGCGCCGTCGGTTGTTCGACCGGAGGGATGAAAATGCCGAAGATGTGGCCTTTCGCCACCGCGGCGAAAACGACCCCTCCAGGCAGCACCTACTCGAGCACGCCGCCGGCGGGTATCGCCGCCAACGGTGGTGCTCCAGGCCTTCCGAGCGCCGGGGCGACCCCTTCGCCGTTGACCAATACCTACGGCAGCCCAGCGGGTGCCGGAGCGAATCCTTATGCCACGGCGGGCCGTCCGGCCGCTTCTCCTTACGGCGCTGCTCCCGCCGCCGGTGGTTACGCCACGGCCCAACAGCCGGGTGCGAACCCATACGCCGCTCCTGGCGGTAACGTGAACATTCCGGTCAGCTCGAACGAGCCGTACGGTGCCGCACAAGTCGGCTACGGTGCTCAACCGGGCTCGAATCCCTACGCCGCCGGGGCTCGCTCCTCGGTCGCAGCCGCACCGCAGGCGCCTGCCTCGCAAAACGGTTACTACAACGCCCAAGCTTATCCAGGTGCGGCCGCCGCTCCGGCTCCGACCCAGAACCCTTACGCCGCTACGGCCGGCGCCGCTCCGTATGGTGCCGCACCGGCTGGTGCGAATCCTTACGCCGCGGGCAATGCAACTCCAGCCGCCTACACGGCTGCCGTTCCTCCGCGAGCCGCCGCACCGGCGAACAACTTCGCCAGCGATCCTCGCTACGGTACGCCGCAAGCCACGGGCTCGGCCTACACCGGCTCGACGGCAACGCCGACCGGAGCATGGGGCGGCAACACCGCACCGTTGAACACCTCGAACGGTGCCACCGCGACCGGCTCGTACGCCGCTCCGGCAAACACCTCGGGCAACGCTACGGCCAGCACCGCTTCCCGTTCGACCAACAATCCGAGCTACGCGATGCCGCCGGCCAGCCCACTCGTCGCCCCGGGCGCCGCTCCTTACCAACCGACGGCTACGGCTTCCGCCGCGGCCGCTCCGGGTGCTTTCCGCCCGGGAACCACGGGGACCTATCCGGCAGCGAGCCCGATCCCGACGACCGTCAATCCATCGGCCGCACCGGCCGGTCGCTACGCGGTTCCGCCGACGACCGCTCCGACGGCCACGCCTGCCTCGTATCCGCCGGCAGGGGGCGCCTATCCGCAAACTCGCGGCTAGTCGAACCGTCACGAATATCGAAACGAAGCGAGCGAGCGGCACTGGTTGCCGCTCGCTCTTTTTATGCGCACGCGCGCTACACGAAATGCGTGCGCACCAACGTCCGAAAATCGGCCGTGTTGCGCACCTTCTGCACGGCGGTCTTGAAGCCGGCGAAGTCGGCGACGAACTTCGCGTAGTAACAGCTCACGCGCGGCAACCGGCGTAGCGCCAGCGCTTGGCCGTAGATTTTGATTTCTTCTTCGAAGATCTCGAGTGCGGCTCGGCCGCGCTCTTGCGCGCTCGGCGGCTTCGGCATACTTCCACCGAGCCACAACGCACGGCATTGAGCGAACAGCCACGGATTCCCGAGGCAGCCGCGCCCGATGCCGACGCCGTCGGCTCCGCTCTCGCGTAGAAACCGGACGGCGTCCGCCGCTTCGCGCACGCCGCCGCTGCCGAACACCGGGATCGTCGCCGCTTGTTTGGCTCGCGCCACGACTTGCCAATCCGGCCCTCCGACATACGCCTGCTGCACGCTCCGACAATGCACCTCGACGGCCGACGCTCCGGCTTGCTCGGCCCGTTGCGTCACTTCCACGGCGGTCTCCGTGGCGGCGTCGGGTCCGCTGCGGATCTTGAGCGTGACCGGAATGGAAACGGCCCGCACGACCGCTTCGACGATCGCTCCGATCGCCGGCGGATCGCCTAGCAGGGCTCCTCCTTCCCCGCGCCCGACCAGCCGCCGGATCGGGCACTCGAAGTTGAGATCGACGCCGTCGAAGTGATGTTCTTCGACGACGCGCGCCGCTTCGGCCATCATCGCCGGTTCGCGCCCGCTGATTTGTCCGACGCGCGGCGACTCTCCCGGCATCGTATAGAGGAGCCGCAGGGCTCTTCGATCGCGGGCCGCGACATCGGCGCCGTCGACCCGCTCGGTGCAGACGAGCGCTGCGCCGTGCTTCTTCATCTGCATGCGAAACGGAAAGTTGGTGTGCTCCTCCATCGGAGCGAGCAGAAACGGATGCGCAACCGCGATGCGCCCGATCTTCATGCTCTGCGCCGACCGCAATGTAGTAGGCACGTTCCACGTGCCGTAACCACACGGGAAAGTGGAGCGCAAACCACGCCAGGATGCGCAAACGAAGTCGCGCGATAACGAATCGACGTCGGCGAGGCCGCGGCACGTGGAACGTGCGTGCTACTTTGCAGAGCTAAGCCGGCGCGTTGCGTTTTCGCGATTCTAACGGGGGCATCACTGCCCCCGCTCGCCTCAGATGGGCCAAGCTGGATCGCGCTCATCGCCAACCCTTTACGGAGTCGGGCAGGTTCCCGAGCTTGTCGAACGGCAAGTCGCGAGGCTCGGTGAGAATTTCCAAATTCGACATCCCGCGCGCCTGCGGCAAGTAAGCCTCGCTGCATTCGACTTCCACCAGGTCGAGCGTGTTGTGGATCCACAGCACCTTCGCCTCCGGCGGCTCGGCCAAGCCGATCGTCGGCAGGGCGACGTCGAGAATCTCGCGATCGGTCGCGTAATCGAAGGGATGCATTCCCGCTGCGACGTGGCCGCCCGTAAGACAGTTGATGCGGGTCTTGCGCTCGTCGATCTGTTCGATCACGCGGCTCCGACAAAACTCGGCCATGCCCACGCCGGTCGCGTTGCCGTGCGTCTCTTCGGTCAGGGAACGGATCGCGATCACCTTAACTTTCGGGAACTCGTCTTCCATCGCTTTGTGGTCGTTGTACTTCCGGCCGACGACGTTCGTGTCCATGCCGGTGCCGCTGATGTTCTTCCCCATCTGATCGACCAATAGCACATGGCACCGATCGAACGGCAACCGCGGGATCCACTTCTTCGCGAGCACGAGTAGTTCCTTCTCGCGGGCTTCCAGTTCTTCCGGCAACACCGCTTGAATCTTCGCCGTCTCTTCGCGCTCGTTTTCGACGACTCCCAAGCCCGCGACGATCTTGCATTTCGCGATCACTTCGCCGGCGACGCTCCGGACGATCTGCGGAAAGCTATAGTCTTGAATCGCGCGATGGTAGACGAGCGCCCCCCGATGTTTGCCGAGACCGATGAGCATCATCTTCATGAGCCCGCTTTCGATGTCGCCGACGAAACCGGTATGCGGCTTCACGCGCCCGACGACAAGCACATGGTCGGCCTCGGAGGCATGCTTGTCGAAATGGACGGGAAAGCCTTCCTTCGTTTCGCACACGACGATCGTGTCCATGCTCGCCCGAATCGGGCAGCCGCAAAACTCCGACGTGATGCCGTAGCCGGTCAGAATCTCGACCTGTCCTTCGGCCGTTCCGCCGCCGTGGCTCCCCATGGCGGGAACGATAAACGGCTCGGCCCCCAAAGTTTTGAGATGCGCGACCGTGGCGCGTATGATAACGGCGATGTTGGCAATGCCGCGGCTGCCGGCAGTGACGGCGACGCTCTCGCCTGGTTTGATCCGTTTGTTGAGCGGCAGCCTGCTCAGTTCGCTTTTCACTTCGGCCGCGACGTCGGCGACGGTGGGCCCGGTGAAATGCTGCCGAACACGAAAGATGCGTGGATAACTCGACACGATGGTCCGACTCCCCCGAGTGAACGAACGACGACTGCCCCCGATTTTAATCTTACGCCGACGCGGTAGCGATACCCTGTAGCGAAAGCCCGAGCGACTAAGCAAACTAACGAGATGCGCTACTGTTGCGGGAAGGAGGAGCGAAACGTCGTCGCGAGTCGGTCTAGGAGCGAAACGACGACGTCCCTAAAATCGCGCTCCGTCCCGGCATATCGACCGGCCGCCGCTGGGCCTATTTCCTCAGGCTTGGTTCGGCCCGTCTCGCGCATTTATCGGAAAGCTCGAACGCGTCATGGCGAATTCAAAACGAACTAACGATTTGGATGGAGCTTCCGGTTCCCATCCGGAGACGACCTCGTCGAAGCCGTCGCCGGTTACTGCATCGCATAAGACGGTCGAACAATGGCTGGCGGAAACGCCGGCCGATCCGCCGCGCAGCCGTGGGCTGCGCAAGCTTGGAATCGTCGGCTTCGTGTTGCTTCTCCTCCTCGGCTTCGCGCCGCAGATCATCAGCCGCACGCCCCTGTTGGGCCGGCTCATCGCGCTGGGAACGGCCGACCTCAACGGCACCGTCTCTTGCGGCAGCGCCTCGCTTAGTTGGTTCTCCACTCCGGCCGCCTCGGCCATCGGGCTCACCGACGATCAAGGGCGCACCGTCGCAACGGCCGAGGAAGTCTCGTGCGATCGTGGACTCTGGAGCTTGATCACCGCGCCGAAGCAACTCGGCCGCTTACGAGTCGATCGCCCGCTGCTCACGCTGCTCGTCCGTGCCGACGGCACGACGAATCTCGAAGAGGTTCTCAAGAAGTTCACGGAGCCGCTCCCGCCGGGAGTTCCTTCGACGAAGGTTGCCGGAGCGATCGAAGTCGTCGACGGCAAGGCCGAGGTGCGCGAAGAAGCAACCGGTCGGAGTTGGTCGCTCGATAAACTGAACGGCGTCGTCATTCTGCCGGACGGCGAAACGCCGCTGTCGGTCGATGTGAAGGGGACGATGATTCTTGCCGACGGCCCGCGCCCTTGGTCGTGTCGCTTGAATTGGCACGATACGGCCGAGTCCGGCAAGCCGACCGCTCCCCAAGGAGACATCGCGCTCGACGTCACCGCCTTGCCGCTGGAGCTCGTGCATACCCTCGCTAAGCGCTTTCTGCCCGGGCTCGATTACGCCGGCCTTTTCTCCGGCAAGCTCATCGGCAAGTTCGACCTCGCCGCCGAACAACCGACCGCCGAGATCGCCGGACGACTCAACGTGAGCCGGTTCGCGCTCGGCGGCGCGAAGCTGCAAGGAGATGAAGTCCGCCTCGCGCAAATCGATCTGCCGTTGAAGGCGAGCGTGGCGGAGAACCGACTGTTCGTCGAACAGTTCAGCGCGACGTGCGATCTGGCGGGCCTTCAGCTCAGCGGCTCGCTGGCCGACTACCGCCGCCTGTTCACGGCGACCGGTGCCATGCAACTGCTGAATCTTCTCGCTCAGGGAGATGGTCAACTGCAGGCCCGCGTCGACCTCGCGAAGATCGGGCAGGCGATGCCGCACGTGCTGCGAGTGCGCGACGACGTCCAAATCACCGGCGGCGAGATCGTCGTCTCGGCTGTGGCGGGCCTCGACAAGACGGGAGTCCGCCGGCGACAGATCGACTTGAACACCTCGGGCCTCACGGCCCTCTCGAAGGGTGCGGTCGTCGCATGGCAACAACCGCTCCAAGCCACGCTTGCCATCGCCGACGGCGCGGCAGGGCCGATGATCGACAAGCTGAGTTGTCGCTCGGATTTTCTCGCCGTCGACGGGGTGAACTCGGCGAAGTCGTTCGATGTGTCGGCCCGCTATTCGCTCGCGCTGTTGATGCAGCGAGCCGAACAATTTCTCGACTTCGAAGGAGTTCAACTCGCCGGAGAAGGGACCGCTCAAGGCTCTTGGACGTACGAAGCGGCGAACCGCTTCAATCTCGCAGGCACGGCCACGATCGACGGCTTTCGTCTCCTCGCGCCCGGCTACGCTCCTTGGACCGAACGGCAACTCGTCGTCGGCGTGCAGGCCGTCGGCAGCGCGCTGGGCTTCATGGTCACGAGCATCGAACAAGCGGCCGTCGGCATTCAATCCGAGGGAGACCAACTGACGCTCCGCACGACGCAACCTTCGGTCGACTTCGCGAACCTTCAATTGGTCGTTCCGGTCTCCCTTGAAGGGCGCGGCCGACTCGATACTTGGCTGGCGCGGATTCGCCCCTTCGCAGGCCTGCCTGCAACGATGGTCGCCGAGGGACAAGCCGAACTCACGGCCGTCGGCAAGTTCCGCCCTTATAGCGATCTCGAAATCACGCAGTCGACGCTCCGCGCGCAACCGCTCCGCATCGCCGGCTACGGGCTGGCCGTGGATGAACCCAACGGCGAGCTCACGCTCGTCGGCCGCTACACACCGAAGCAGACGACCATCGCCGAAGCGAAGCTGATGAGCCCTGGCACGCAGATGACCGTGCAGAACCTGACCTACACGACGCCGACCGGCCGGCCGATGGAGCTGAAGGGAGACGTCGCGCTGAACACCGAACTCGCGCGGCTTATCGTTCCCACCGCCGCCGTGGCCGGTGCTCCCGCTGCGGCCGCGCTCCCTTGGCAATACGCTGGCCTGCTCAATGCTACGGCCAAGCTGCAACAAACCGGCAACGTCACGGCCATGTCGTTTGAAACGATCGTCAAGGACTTCGCGGTCGGGCAGGGAGGAGTCGCGCTCTGGCGCGAGCCCCAGGTGCGCTTGCTCGGCAGCGGCATCTATGAACCGGATCGCGATCTCGCCTCGATCGAACGACTCGAGCTCGCCGCCGATGCGATCCGCTTGATGGCGACCGGCAAACTTACTGAGCTCTCCGGAGCCTGCGTGCTCGATGGCCGTGGCGAGGCGACGTATGACCTCGCGCGGCTTACGCCGATCGCGCAGCCTTACGTCGGTCAAGGGTTCGTCATGGAAGGACGCGAGACGCAACCGTTTCAATTCGCAGGCCCGCTGGTAGACACACGCCCGCCCGGCACTGGCGCGAGCAACGGCATCGCGTGGGACAAGATCACGGCCGCGACACGTCTTGGTTGGGATCGCATCAATCTCTACGGCGTTCCGATCGCGAAAGGAAACGTCGACGCGCGACTCGCGCAAGGAGTCTTGCGTACGAGCATGATCGATGTGCCGATCAGCGAAGGACGCGTGCGCATCTCGCCGGCCTTGCGCGTCGGGCCCGAGCCGATGGAGCTGGCGATCGATCCGGGCCTCGTCATCGACCACGTTACGATTACGCCCGAGATGGCGAACGAGCGATTGAAGTTCGTCATGCCGATCATGGCCGGTGTGGCACAGGTCGGAGGTAAGTTCTCCATGCAGGTGCAAGAGTTCCGCTTGCCGCTCCACGACCCGACGGCCGGCTCGATCACCGGCAAGCTGACGGTACACGACATCGAAGTCGGGCCGGGCTTCATCATGCAAGAGTTGGCCTCGCTCGTAAAAATTCCTTCGCAAGCGCGCCTGACGCGCGAGTCGAACGTCGATTTCAAGATGATCCAAGGCCGGCTCTATCATCAAAACCTCGAGTTCGCGTTCCCGGAAGTCACCGTTCGGACGTCGGGCTCGGTCGGCATCGCAGATCAATCTCTCTCGCTGGTCGCCGAGGTCGCGCTGCCTGCGAAGTTGCTCGGAAACCTGTCGGCGGCCGGCGGACAAGTCGTGCGCGTGCCGATCGGCGGGACGTTGTCGAAGCCGAAGCTCGACCGTCAGGCGTTCGTTCAGGCCACGGCGCAGGTCGTCGAACAAGCGGCTCAACAAGCCCTGCAAAAGACGCTCGGCCGCGGCGAGACCGCGGCCCAAGAAGCACTCAATAAAGGGCAAAACGCGGCCGAACAAGCACTGGGACGCGGTTTGAATCGCCTCTTCGGACCAGGCGCTACGAACCCGACGCCGGGAGCCGGCGTGCGGTAGACCACGGCTCCGTTCGCTTCCGCCGAGCAACCGATTAATTTCACTTCTTGCGCGAACGAGCCGCGCGGTACACTGGCGCGTATATGAAACTCGTCATGCTCGGCACCACCGGATACCACCCCAACGACTTGCGCCAAACGGCGTGCTATGCGTTGCCGGAAATCGGCGTGGTGCTCGATGCGGGCACCGGCATGTATCGCTTGCGCAACTTCATCGCGACCGAAGAGCTCGACATCTTTCTCTCGCACGCGCACCTCGACCACATCGCGGGCCTGACCTTCATGCTCGGCACGTTGTTCGACAAGAACATGCGCCGCATCACGGTACACGGCATGCCGGAAAAGATCGCCGCGGTGCGCGATCATTTGTTTCACTCGGAAATTTTTCCGGTGATGCCTGATTGCGAGTTTCGTCCCATCGCGCCGCGTACGGCGCTCGCAGGAGGCGGGACGCTGACGCATTTTCCGTTGGAGCATCCCGGCAGCTCGATCGGCTTCCGACTCGATTGGCCGGAGCGCTCGATGGCCTACGTCACCGACACGACGGCCCGAGCCGATTCACCGTATCTCGAGCGGATTCGCGGCGTCGACTTGCTGTTGCATGAATGCTACTTCGGCGACGATACGCCGGAAGAGTTCGCCGCGCAAACCGGCCACAGCCGCACTACGCCGACGGCCGAACTAGCGCGAGCCGCGAAAGTCGGTCGCCTGGTCCTCACGCACTTGAACCCGCTGATCAGCGAAGTCGACCCGATCGGCTTGCCGACCGCGCAGAAGATTTTTCCCAACACGATGCTCGCGGAAGATTGCCGCGAGATCGAGTTTTAGAATCCGCGGTTCCGATGCCGAGGCTGCTGAGAGGCAGAGCGGTGCAAACCACGAGTGGCGCCGAACAACCGACTTAAAGCGGTTTCACGCGAATGTTCTTGTAGCGGATCGAGCCGGTTTGCGAGGCTTGCAAGCCGATGTAACCAGATCTGATCGGTGCTACTTGATCGTCGTAAGCGGCGACCTGTCGACCATCGATGTACACGGTGATCTTCGTGGCTTTCACCACGATTCGTACCTTGAACCAGTTGTTCGGTGAAGCCAGACCGGCACCGGTGAGGTAGACGACCGAGTTCTTACCGGACATCGGAAACTTATAAATGCTTCCGGTATAATTCGACGCGACCTCGATACCATGGGCCTGTACTTCGTACCCCGTGATGTGTCCGTCGGCGCGTGGCACGGGTCCCGAGCGAAGAATGAATCCACCGTTTCCACCTACGCTGTATTGCACCTCGGCGTTCAATTCGAAATCGTCGAATGTCCGGCCGCCGAAAAAGCAATAATCGTATTTCTTACTGAAGCCCCCGTTGGAAGCGATCTCGTCGTTTTCGATCGTCCAGAGATCGAGCCGCTCCGCACGCCACTTTCGCTTCGAGGCCGCGTTCGTCAGCGACGTTCCCTCACTAGGAGCGTCGGGCATGGCAGGACTATCGCCGATCGGAGCGGTCTCTTTCGGCAACGTGACGAGCGGAAGCGCGGTCACTTTGTCCAAGGTCAAAAAGCGTAACGGCTTTTCGACGTCGGGCTTGATCTTCCAATCGTTTTTCATCTCGGTCGACATCTCGTCGAGCGCTAGGATGATCTGAGCGTAGCCGACGAGCGATTCTTGCAGCAGCGCGCGGAACGTATCTTTGCGCTGTTGGTCCTTCGCTTGGTCTCCTTCAATGGCGACCACATAGCTATCCGACAAGTTGCTGGCGATGTCGTCGAGACGCTTCGCCAGCAGCGCGAAGCGCCCTTCCGCCGTCGTACGATCCGTCGCATCGACGGCCAGCCGCAGAAACTCATCGCTGAGCGTTTGACGCGCCTCGGCAACGGCCGGCTTGATCTTGCTGAACGTAGCGGCTTGGTCCTTCTGCGCTTCCTCGATGATCGAGAGCGCCAAACGCATGAAGGTCGAGGCCGCCTTGACCGTATTCGCCTGTTGTCGTGATGCGGTCGTCGCGTCGACAATCAACGGCTCGAAACGATAAAGCGGCTTCTTATCCAAGTCGTAGTGCGACACCGCGCGAAAGGCGACTTCGCACCACAAGCCCGCTTGTTCGGCCTCGAGTCGCTGTCGTCGCTCCAAGAGCACATCGACCTTACCGCGCATTTCCGACGCCTCTTGCTCGGCGCGCGCCTTAGCACTTTCATTCGCACGGTAGATGTAGTCGAACTGCGGCGGACGCTGATGCTGCGGCACACCGGAGTTGCCGCCGATGCCGCTCCGTTCGGCGCCGGCTTGGGGATTCAGAACCGTAACCGTGTGGTACGACGTTTTCGCGTCGACCGGATGGTAGAAGAACTTCTCCGCGGTCCGACCGTAGAACTCGGACCATTTCATCGGGCCGCCTCCCTTGCGGTCCATGATTTCGTTACCGAGATCCGCCCGCTTGGCCGCACCGAGGCTCGCATTGCGCTTTCCCGTGGCATGGCCGATCGCGTTTTCGACCGCATCGAGCGAGGCTTCGAGATTTGCTAACCGAACCATGAGGAAGATAAGACGCTGATCGATCTCTTCCCAAGTTCCTTCGCCAAGCTTTTCGGCAGGCGCGATTGCGCCGGGCTTTTTTTGCGTCGGCACTGGCGCTTGTTGGCCCCAAGCGAGATCGTCGCTCCAAGCCCCACAGACGATCGTGCAAAACGCGAACAAGATCCGCAATCGATTACGAGCCATGTTAGATCACCGCGCAAAGTTCACTGAGTGTCGGCAAGGAGAGAACGAATTCTACTCCCGCATGGGGGGAACATCCACGCTATTTCAAGTTGGTTGCCGTTGCGTGCGACTTAAAATCAAGCATCGTTCTCCGATCGTTTCCACGGCCGAATTTGCGATGACTCGTCGTCGCAACCGACCATCGACAATGCCGTGATAAACGTGCGATCGGCCGGCGCACGATGGAGTTCAAAGCGCGGATGCAGGCGCATAAAAAAAGACCGGCCGCGGGTGGGAGAACCCGCGGCCGGCCGTAGATCACGAACTTGCTTCTCGTCGCCGATATCTTACGACCGGCGACCCTTCGAACCGCTCATTAAGAGAACAATTCCTTGATGACCTTACCGCTGTTGGCGATCTTCATCGGGCGGTTGTTCTTGCTGGTGTAGGTGGTTTCCAGCGAGATGCCGAGGCCCTTGAGAACCGACGCCATCATGTCTTCCGACTTGATCGGGTCGACGTTGTCGGCGACGGCGGTGCCGTCTTCGTTCGTCGCACCGACGGCTTGACCACCCTTGGTACCACCACCGGCGACGATGGTCGACCAGCAGCGAGCCCAGTGGTCGCGACCGGCACGAGCGTTGATACGCGGCGTACGGCCGAAGTCACCCATCCAAATCACCGAGGTGTCTTCCAACATGCCCCGTTGAGCGAGGTCTTCGATGAGGGCGCTCATGCCTTGATCGAGAACCGGCAACAGGTTGTTCTTCAACGTGTTGTGGGTGTCGTTGTGCAAGTCCCAGCCGCCCATTTCGACTTCTACGAACGGCACACCACGTTCGACCAAGCGGCGAGCGACCAAGCAGCTACGGCTGAAGGTCGTGTTACGACGCATCATGCCTTGGCCGGCAGCGGCCGTTCCGCCCGGAACGGTAACGCCGTAGCGTTCCTTCACGGCGTCCGGTTCGTCGTCGATTTTGAAGGCCTTCATTTGATCGCTGGTCATGAGGGCCACGGTGCGATCGATCACCTTCTTGTGTTCGATCGGAGCATCGCCGCGGCTCGAGGAGGCGAAGCCCCCTTCGATTTGGCTGAGCATTTGGAGGCGTTGGGCCAACCGTTCCGGTTGCATGTCCATCCGCAAGTTGCGGACGTCGCCGTTCGAGTCGACGACGAACGGAGCGTAGCTGGCGCCCAAGAAGCCTGGGCCGAAGCTGCCGCCGCCGATCGAGACGAACGGAGGAATGTCGATGTTGTCGTTACCGCATTCGCGGGCCACGACGGCACCGTAGCTCGGGTGCTCGACGCTCGGGTTCGGCACATAGCCGGTATGCATGTAGTAGCGACCACGGTTGTGATCGGCTTCGCGGGTGCTCATGGAGCGAAGAATCGCTGCATTGTGCATTTGCTTGGCCATCATCGGCATGTGTTCGCTGATCTTCACGCCGGGAGCCGACGTTTCGATCTCTTTGAACGGACCACCGGTCGGAGCGCCCGGCTTGAGGTCCCAGATGTCGATGGTTGGGGGCCCAGCATTCATGAACAACATGATGCAAGCTTTTTGCTTCTTCTGAAGTTCCTTAGCGTTGGCACGCAAGGCCCCGGTGAAGGACGCGGCAACCGGCGCGGTGAGCGCGGCTGAAGCGGCCATGTGCGACATAAAATGACGACGATTCATGGACATTCGTAATCTCCCAAGTCTAAAAGAAACAATCGTGATCTAAATGAATTCGGACAAGTGAACGGAAACAGGCAAATCGGTTTAGTGGTTGAAGATGAACTCGTTGGAATTGAGCAGAGCCCAGAACACGTCTTGCAGAACTCCGCCTGCGTTGGCTTCCCGAGCCGAAAGAGCGACGGCCGCTTCTTGGCTGGTCGGCTTGCGCGACAACGTAGCCATGTAGAGGAAGTCGACCTTCTCCTTCAACGACATGTTGCTGGCGGTAAGCTGCGTCATGAAGTTGCTGGCGAGGGCGGTCTTCGTGAGATCGCCGTTCATCATCATCAACACTTGCGGGATCGTACCGTTGAACGTCGTGGCTTCATCTCCTTCGTCGTTGCCGAAGGTGACGGTGAACTGACGGAGCCAAGCGTCTTTCTTGGCTTGTTGCTCTTCGGCCGAACCTTCGGAAGCGGCCTTAGTCGCGGCGAGCAACGACTCGTACAACTCTTCCGCTTGCATTTGGCGGAGGTAGAAGTGCGAGAACTTCGGCTTCTCACCCAACGAGGGATCGTCTTTCTTGTTCTTCGGCGTGCTCTTGCTCGACAGGCCGTAAGCTTCGCTCAACGTGATCCACTTGATGAGTTCTTTGATGTTGTGACCACGAGCCGTGAACTCCGAGCCCATCCGATCGAGCAGTTCCGGATGCGAGACGGGATTGTGCGGGCCCATGTCGTCGACCGGCTTCGTGAAGCCGTAGCCGAAGAAGTGGCCCCACATCCGATTGACCATCGCCTTACCGAAGTTTTCGTGCTTGACGACCAACTTGGAAAGTTCGGTCCGACGATCGACTTCGTTGACATAACCGGAGTTCTTGATCTTCGTGCCGTCGACGAACGTCGGGTAGGCGACGCGGAGCTCGCCGTTACGAAGCTCGAAATAAATTTCGGCTTCCTTCGGGTTGCTTCCTTCGCCGGCGTAGTCTTCGTTTTCGAGGGTCACGTAGTCGATGGCGCGGCCATCGCGAGCGGTCTTCGCTTTCGTTTGACGGAAGAAAGCGTTGAGACCCCAGAATTGGTCTTGCTTCCAATCGTTGAACGGATGGTTGTGGCATTGCGTGCATTGCACTTGGATGCCGAGGAAATACTTAGCGGTCTTGGCGGTCGCTTCGGCGGCGTTCTCTTGCAACTTGTTGACGAGGAAGTTCGTCGCCCCGTTGAAGTTCGGCGAGCCCGGCTTCGTGGTTCCTTGAGCGCCGACGATTTCTTCGACGATCTTGTCCCACGGCTTGTTACGCAAGAGCGAGCCGCGGAGATAGGCGAGCATGCCGTCGCGGTTGACCATTTCGCGGTTGTTGTTGCCGGCCGGCGGACGACCTACCAACAGAATCGAATAGATCGTCGACCAGTTGCGAGCGTATTCTTCGAGATAGCGCTCGGCGGCGGCAGCGTCTTTCGCGTTGTTGGAGTTGCTCGAGACGGTTTCGCCCATGAGCAACGAGACGAGACGCAAACGCTTTTCAGGTCCGCCCGAGCGAAGGAACGCATCGGTTTCTTCGACGGTCGGCAGTCGGCCGATGATGTCGAGATAAACACGACGGCACCATTCGGCGTCGGTAGCGGCAGCGGAAGGATTGATTCCTCCGTCTTTCCAACCGGCGCGAATTTGTTCGTTGATGAAAGTGACGATGTCTTGTTCCGTCACGGAGCTACCGGCGGCGCTACGCGGTATGACGCGAGTCGCAGCGGCAGGCGAAGCGGCGGCCGGAGCGAGTTCCGCAGCCGTCGTGTGTTTACCGGGTTGCACGAGCGCAATGCCCGTCGCACCCATACAGAGCAGTGCACAAGAAGAGAATTTGAACCACTTGGTCATGATCGACCGTGCCTTTCCAAGACGTGTCATTGCAATCTAAAAGCTAGATCTAAACTCTGAGCGATCCGCGCGTCGTAACTCTTCGAGCCCCTCGCAGGAACATCCCTCATTGGGAGAGGTGGCAAGAATAGCCAATCGTTTATGGTAGAAATTACCCGGCCTAAGTCAATCAAAACCTTTTCGCATTAAGGTTTTCGGCCGTTCCTACTTCTCGATCGAGACCATCCTGCAACCCGTCCGTTATCGTCCTGCGACTGAGTCTGACTGTAGCATTTCAATACATCTGTATCTTTTCGCTACAATCATTTTGCAACAGTCGGTCGGAAGTTCGCCTCGCACAAACTTCCGACTTCTCTCTCGAACCCGTCTCGGAAAACTCGGTCGCAGCGGTTGCGATTTTCCGTGCGACACTCGCAAGTGCCGCAAATCCTAGTGTTTCCGGAGCACGTTCGACAAGACCAGCCTCTGTTCCGGCCCTGCCATCACGTCTTTCGCCAGCGTTCCGATCGGTGAGATCGGAGTGCCGCCCCCTCTGTTCCTAAGGGGCGGCGCGGTCCCTATTACGCAAGACGCGTGCCGAAGACAAGTGACCGCTCCGAATTTGAAGATAGAACGATGTTGCCGATTCGGCGACGCAGCGGTCCGCCGCACGGATCATTGTGGATAAGCTGTGCGAAACCGCGGCTCGGCAAGCGCCGCCGCGCGTGGTCGCCGCTAGGCCGCTTGTTCGCGGAATTGAAGGTCGTGCAGTCGGCCGTAAAGATCGCAGCGGCCGAGCAATTCTTCATGCGTGCCGACGTCGAGAATCCGGCCGGCGTTCATCACCACGATCCGGTCGGCGAGCGCCAAAGTCGAGAGGCGGTGCGTGATGATGATCGTGGTTCTGTGCTTCACGAACTCTTCCAGCACCTTGTGAATCACCTGCTCGCTCTCTAGGTCGACTTGGCTCGTCGCTTCGTCGAGCACCAAGATCGCTGGATCGCGGAGGATCGCGCGAGCCAGCGAGATCCGTTGCCGCTGTCCGCCCGAGAGCTTGCCGCCGCGCGGACCGATAATCGAGTCGTAGCCGTGCTCGAGCTTGTCTTCGATAAACCGATGGGCATGGGCCTGCTTCGCCGCGGCGATCACTTGCTCGCGCGTGGCGTGCGGGCAACCGTAGCGAATGTTGTTCAGCACCGTGTCGTCGAAGAGTTGCGTCTCTTGCGAGACCAAGCCGATCTGAGTCCTCAGCTCGCGCAAGCGGACCTCGCGCACGTCGATGCCGTCGATCAAGACCCGCCCGCCGATCGGGTCGAAGAAGCGCGGCACCAAATTCGCCAGCGTACTTTTGCCGCAGCCGTTGGGCCCGACGATCGCGATCGTCTCGCCGAACTTGATGCGCAGCGAAACCCGTTCGAGCACGCGCTGCGTCGGCTGATAGTGGAAGTCGACGTTCTCGAAGACCAGGTCGCGGCTATGTCGGGCCAGCGGCGTCGGGTTCGAGACGTTCACGATCGTCGGCTTCGAGTCGATGAGTTGATAGATCCGATCGGCGGCGGCCGAGCCGCGCTGCAACCGGCTGAACACTTCCGAAAGTTTGCGCGCCGGATCGGTCGTGCCGGCCAGCATGCCGTAGAAGACGAGCATCATGGCGAGCGAAATCGGTTCGGCGGCGAGCCGGATGCCCAGCAGGTGCGTCTCTTGATTCAGCACCAAATAAGCCCCCGCCAGAAACGCGACGCAGATGGTTCCGAGCCCGAGGACTTCGATCATCGGTCGGGCCAGCGCGTCGTAGCGGCCGATGCGCATCGCTTTGCGGTAGTATTCCTTATTGCTCATATGGAACCGGCGGCGCTCGTGGCGCTCCATCGTGAACGCTTTCACGACTTTGATTCCTTGGAACGTCTCGTCGAGGATGTCGTACATGGTCGACATCTCTTCCATCATCCTGCGGTTGGCTTTCTTGAGCGCCTTGGCGAGCCACCGCACGACCAACACCGCCGGCGGGGCGAGCACGAGCGAGAAGAGCAGGAGCCGCCAACTGACGAGGCCCGCCCCGATGAGACAGGCGAGCATCTTCAGCGGCTCGCGCACGAGCTTGCCGTAGAATTCGACGTGGGCGCTGAGTAGGCTTTCCATGTCGTAAGTGAAGCGACTCATGAGCTCGCTGGTCCCTTCGCCGCTGAAGCGCGAAAGGTCGCCGCGCAGCGTACGTCGGAAGAACTCTTTGCGAAGATCGATGATCGCGAGGTTCGAGAGTCGGTAGACGAGGATCTGGTTGACGACGAGGAACGCGCTTTTTACGAGCGTGCCGAAGATGAACACCGCGACGACCAACACCAACGTCTGGAACGGCGCGAAGTTAAGATATGGGCGAACGACCCGTTCGTCGGCCCATTCGTAGAACCGCAATGAGGCAAGATCGGCATCGTGCTTCACCGTCAGCTCACGCCGACGGTCCTCGTCGGCCGGCGGAAGGGCGGCCAGTTCGGCTTCTTCGGCGGCGACGAGCTTGCGCGAGGCGGCGATATTCTTCGTCGTCCAGTCCGAGATCGATTCGCCCTTCATCGAGATCTCGAAGATCGGATAGACCGCGCCGATGTTTCCGCCCCAGAGCGCCGCGACGGCGAGCGCGCAAACGAACGAGCCGATGAGCGTATAGCGATACCGTAGGGCCAGCTTGAGAGACCTACCGAAATTGTTCATCGAGCGCTTTCCGAAGCGAGGCCGAAGGCGGCAAACGGCGAAATCCGATCCCCGGCGCAACCACGAACGGCGAAGACGTGCAACCGGGGGCGACGTTCTAGCAAAACGCCCCAGAGCAACCAAGAGCGCTGCTACTAAGCGAGAGTCAGGTAACAGTTGCTAGTTCGCTGTGGCGTCGGCGATGCCGGCAATGACTGCAATACGTCGCCGATGTGCAGAAACGGCCGGTTCACACCGGCCGCTCGCCGTTCATAAAGAGGAACTCGATCTAGAGGTTTCTATCGGCCGGCTTGCAAGCGTCGCGCACGTCGGTCTTCTCGGAATAAGGCGATCAAGACCGCGGTGAAGATACCGATCGCCGAGAGTCGCACCCAATGGAACATCGGCAGGGCTTCCCCGGGATCTATGATCGGCTCGCGGAAAGCCGTCAAAATGACGAAGCAGATGCCGATGTAAGGGAAGATCCAGAGGATCATCGTCCGGAGCGAGAAGCGAAATCGGCGGGGCTTCACGGTAGCGTCGTGCATAGATTTCTCGACGGTGCGCCGCTCTCAACGGCCGGTTCACACCGGCCGCTCGCCTCGGACAATCGCCACGATGCCGAGCAACCGCGCCTTATACTTCCAGCCGCTTCAAGCGTTGCACGACTTCGGCGTGCCCGAGCTCGCGGTCCATCGGCAGCAGTAGGCAGTAGGCGGCCTGGTCGTTGCAGCAGTCGATGATGATTTGCTTATCGTTCGGAATGCGATAGCCGAGCGGGCAGGGCTCGTGTCCGTGAACCAGACACTTCGCATTGACGGCCTTAGCGAAGGCCACGGCGTTGGCTGCGCGGAAGTCGCGGCCCCAGACGAGCCGAAAGATCGCGCCGCCGTCGCAGAAGTCGCGCTGCGTATAAGGTCGCGCGAAAACTCCGGCGTCGAAACAATCGGTGTCCGACTTCTCGGGACAACTATGCGACACGAAGACCGACTGCCCGACGCGCGCCGCCGCCGGACAACTCGCGATGAACTCGAGCGCGGCCGTGCGGACTTGCTCCGTATCCGCGCCGTAGGCTTCTTGCATACCGAGCCGAAACATGACGTTCAACAGTTTCCGCGACTTCATGATCGGAAACTCGGTCAGCTCCGCCAGCTCATGGTTCGAGAGCAAAAAGTGAAACCGGTCGGGATAACGAACCTTGAGCCGCGCGACGTCTTCCAACATCCGATGCGACATGCAGCCGCCGCCGGGATAGGTCGGGCCGCCGTGGCAGACCTCTTGCATGATCAGATGCCGGCGCGGCCGACGATCGAGATCCGCGAGCGCCAGGATCGCCTCGAAGTTGGCCCGATGCCCATGCAGATCGGCGCTGACGAGGACATCTTCCCCCGCGGAGGCGCCGAGTTGGAGGACATTGCCGAGTCGAACCGGAGTCGTGCGGTTGGCTTCCGTCGCTTGCACGAACGTGGCGACGACTTCGGCGGCGGTTGGCGGAGCGGCAATAGCCATATTCCGCCAAGATTAGCACCCCCGGTTTGCGACGTCCAGGGAGACCCGGCAGGGGCGTCGGGAATGCGTCGTCGGCTGCTGCGGCACCCCTATCACCTGGTGTCACCCAGTCACTTAGCGGGAGTTTCGCTCGCCACGGGCACCGTTAATACGCAGCGCAGACCGACGGCGTCGTCGCGTAGGTCCCGTTCGGCCGCGCGACGATAATCGTTGGCGAGCAGTTCCCCTTTGTCTTTCCAGCTCCCCCCGCGCAACGAACCTTGGACCGCGGCACCGGGGTTCGGGCCGCTCGCTTCGCACCACTCCCAGAGGTAGCCGTGCGTGTCGTAGAGCCCCCAAGCGTTGGGCTTCTTCTCGCCGACGGCCGGGTCGTTGCCGGCAGCGTTGCCCGTGTGCCAAGCGTAGGCGTCGAGCTGCGTCAGGTCGTCGCCGAACGAATAGCGCGTGGTCGTGCCGGCGCGGGCCGCGTATTCCCATTCGGCTTCCGTCGGCAGGCGCACCGCTTGCGTCGGTTCGATGAGCTTCGCGGCGCGCAGCTTTTCAGTCGCACGTTTACAGAAATCTTGCGCATCGTCGAACGACAACATCTCGACGCTGTTGCGCGGTCCCTTCCAACGGCTTGGGTTCGAGCCCATCACGGCGACCCAAAGGTTCTGCGGCACTTCGTACTTGGCGATCGCGTAGGGTCCGGTCGGCTTGAGCGTGCGCGTCCGCTTACCGTCGACGAGCTCCAACTGCGCGGGAAACTTATCGGTTCCCGGCGTGATCGTGACGAACTCTTCGCGAAACGTTTTCAACAACGCGGCCTCGTTCGCCGCACCGGCTTCGGGAGCCGCCGCCAACACGCACAACGCTAAGACGACGAACATGGGGCACGCTCGCTAGGGATCAGAGAGATCGGGCGAAGATCGGAACTGCTGCTGAGTAAACTGATTACTTGCGGGAATCGTAACGGATCGGCTGCGCGTCGGTAAGCCGGCGTTTTTTTCTTGCGCACGCGCACTTTGCCCCCGTGTTGTAATCATGAGGAGGGGCATGCGGTTTTCGACACTTGCTCCCGAAAACGGCACGGCGACCCTAGTACGGCCCGCTCAGACGCGAGTAAACTGATTCGGAGACGGAAGCCATGACCACCCCACCCACCGCTGGATCCTACCTTTAGCGGTTCGACGCTCGGAAAGCCCCTTTCACGCGCGCTCGGTTCCTTTGAATTTTCTTGGAAATCCGCTTAGCCCTGTTGCCGAAGTATTCGCGATTTCAAGAATATCGCCGGTCGGGAAAATCTAAGACACGCAGCTCGGCAATGCCGATCCCGCACGCGTCTTTGAGAAGAGCGCTTAGTTCGTCGCTCGTGCCGAGAGTCGGCAGAGCCGCGAACGATGCGGAAACTGAAATGGATTTCCGGCCAAGCCTTCCGAACGATGCACCACAGCGCCATGACCACCGAATCGGAAACAAACCTACCCCGTGCAACTCCGCTGGTCTGCGTCGTCGACGACGACGACTCGGTGCTCGATCTCACCTGCCGGATCCTCAAGACCAACGGCTATGCCGTGCGCGGCTATGCGGGAGCCGAAGACTTCTTTCAAGACTTCGATGAAGAAAATCTGGCGTGCGTCGTCACCGATCTGCGCATGCCCAACGTCGACGGGGGGGAACTTCTCAAGCGACTCACGGCGCAAGGGAGCATCGTCTCCGTCATCGTGCTGACAGGCCATGCCGACGTGCGCACCGCGGTGCGCCTGATGGAAGAAGGCGCCACGACGCTTCTGGAAAAGCCATACCATCCGAACGAACTACTCGCAGCGGTCGACCGTGCGGTGCGCGCGACACTCAACCGACGCGAGGCTCGACAACGGCTGGCCGAAGCCCGCCGCAATTTCGATGAGCTGACTGCCGACGAGCGCGAAGTGCTCGAATGCATGGTCGCCGGATTGGCGAACAAAAGCATCGCCGCACAACTTCACTTGAGCATGCGAACCATCGATCGCCGACGCCGGGCCGTCTTGACGAAGATGGAAGTGAATTCCGTTTCGGAACTCGCCACGCTCATCGCGAAACTCCGCTAGCCGCTCGCACGCGCGGTACTCGCACTTTCGTCGGAAGATGCTCTAGAGCACGCGCTCGAGCACCGATTTCTTCTCGGCACCCGTCCTGTTTCGCGCCGCCAATCACTACCGCCGAGCCGGCAAATAGCGCGCTCGTGAATGGCGTAGACTCGCCAGCCTCAACACCTCCGTCTCGATCGATAATCAGCCCTGGGGCAGCATAGAGGAGCAATTAATTTGGCATGACTATTTACTTCGATTGAGTTTGCGGAAGGAATCGATTGCATGAGCGTTCACTGGATTTGCCACTTGGTAAATCTCGCGACGGAGACGTATGCGCCTCTCTCGGCCATCGTGTCGTCGCTGGGTATCGGGCGTCGAACTTATTCCGGCGTCGAGCAACTCTTAGCGTCCGACGATCTCTCGCAGCCCGGCTGCGTCGTCGCTCCGTTGCCGCCGCGCGGCGACATCGCTCGCACGTTGATCCCCGAACTCGTCGCCCGTCAGTCTCCGTTGGCCTCGGTGTTCCTCGTCGAACGGCCCGACACGCGCACCATCGTCGAGGCCTTACAAGGAGGTGCCGACGACATCCTCGATTGGCCCGCCGAGAGCGAGCACCTTCCGCAAGCACTCACCGCGGCCCATGCCGCTTCGCTGCGCTTGCAAGAGCGCATGGTGCAATGCACGGCCGCGAAGAACCGGCTTGCGCAGATCGGCGGAGGGGAGCTGGAAGTCTTACGGCTCATGCTCTCGGGCAAAGCCAATAAGAACATCGCCGGCCAGCTCGGCATCGCCATGCGCACGGTCGAAGCGCGCCGCAAACGAATCTTCTCGAAGTTCGCCACGCGGAGCATCGCCGAGATCGCCGCCACGCTGCGCGACGCCGAGGCACTGCAACTCGAGCACGATCCGGCGAAGAGCATCCGCTACCTCAAGAGCGGCCTTTATCTACCGCAAGCCGACGCGCCGCACACGGAAGACGCGGGCGAGTAACATCAAAGGGGACAGTCCCCATTATTTAATCCTTATTTAATGGGGACTGTCCCCTTTTTTCTCGTTCTTCGCAAAGGCGCGGAACAGCAGCACGTCGTAGGCGATCTTCAAGCCGCCGGCTAAGAAAAAGGGGGTGCTCATCCACGTCGCGCTCCCGACCAACACCGTTGCGAGCAGCGGCGAAATCGAACCCCCGATCGAGCGCGCCACCGCCGTTACTCCAGCCGCCGCCGAGCGTTCGTCCGGCCGCACGACCGCCATCGTGTAGGCTTGCCGCGTCGGGACATCCATCTGCGAGATGCTGAACCGCGCCAGCAACAGCGCGACGGCCCACTCCACGTTCGGCATCAGCGGCACGAGCACGAGCAGCACGTTCGACGGTAGGTGCGTGAACACCATCGTGTTCACCAGCCCGATGCGCCGCGCCAACCACCCGGCGCTCAAGGCCGAAACTCCGGCGAAGAGGTTGGCGAAAAAGAAGATCGTCCCGAGCGTCGCCGGATCCAATCGATAGCGAACATGAAACCAATACGCGATGATGCTCTGAATCACGAAGCCGCCGCCGAAGGCATCGAGCGCAAACAACAACGACAACCGCCACACGATCCCCCGCGAAGCATGGAGCCCTAACACCGTCTTCTTGAGCGGGCTCGCGACATCCGGCTGCGCCACATCTTCCGGCGCGGATGCAGCCGACACAACTTCGATCGCCGGCGAGAGCCGCGCGAAGCCGACGACCATCGCCGCACCGATCGCGGTATACAGCAGGAGGATCGGCCGGTAAGCAGCCGCTCCGCCGAAGCCGAGCTCTTCCGACCATTCGACGATGAGCCCGCCGGCCAATGCGCCGAGCGCCGTGGAGAACGAGCCGACGAGGTTGTACCACGCAAACAGATCGGTCCGCCGCTCATCGCCGACGAGGTGCGACAGCGCCGCCTGTTCGACGGACAGAAACGGTCCGATCTCGTTCCCGCTCGGGCTGATCACGCCGATCGTCGCGGCGAAGAGCAGCAAGAAGAAGTTGCCGGTCGCGGCGAACGTCACGCCGGCGACCATCATCAGCGCCGCCCCGATGAGCAAGGTCCGCCGCCGTCCGAACCGATCGGCCGTCGTCGTCAGCCCGAGCGAGATCAACGTGTCGCCGACCAAAGTCAGACTCAGCAACAGCCCGATCTCCCATTCCGCAAGGCCGAGCTCCGCGAGGTAGATCACGAGCCCGACGGAGACGAGTCCGTAAGAAAACATCCGCGCCGAGCGCGTAGCGAACAAGATCTTCCCGTCACGTGTTAAATGGCCCAAATGGCTCATGAACGGCATTCTTTCGAGGGGTATCGGATCCGTATCGTATCGCAAAGAACGCCGCACGAACTACGACTTCTATCCACCGGCAACAATCTCACCGCTCGACTAATGATACGTCTTATCGACTGCAAGAATTCTCGGCTGTTTCGCTTTGCTCGAATTGGCCTGCTCTTTCTCCCTCGCTAGAATTCACGGCTTCATTCTTCCTACGCTCGACGAGAATTCCGCGCATGCCTGCTTCGAGTCTTCCTACCAGGGGTCTTTTCGGAGCGAGTGTGCGGCGCTTCTTCGTTCGCAATCGAGTTACGATCTCGCTCCTCTTGTTTATTGCGCTGATCGTCGAAGATCTGATCTTCGGCACGAAGCCGAACTACGGTTGGCTGCGCAATCCGAGCCTGCCAGGGGTTCTCGGCTTCGCAATGGTCTTGCTCGGTCTCGGCGTGCGAAGTTGGGCCGCGGGCATTTTGCGCAAAGGGATCGATCTCACGACCGTCGGGCCGTACTCTCTCTGCCGCAACCCGCTCTATCTCGGCTCGTTCGCCGTGATGATCGGCTTCTGCCTGATGATCGGCTACACGCACGACTTCGTCGTCGTCTGCGGGCCGATCTTGGCGATCTACGTCTTCACCGTGTTGAACGAAGAACGCCGACTCGACGAGAAGTATCCTCAGCGCTGGCCCACGTATGCGGCCCGCACGCCCCGGCAATGGACGAAGAGTCGCGAATATCAAGGCCTCCTCTGGACCGTGGTCGGCCTGATCGGCTTCGAAGTCTGGCGACTCTACGGCTAAGTACATAGCCGAGTTCGCCCTACGTTCTCACTTGCGGCGAGCGGCTACCTCTTGAACGCGCCGGCATCGTAGCACCGCCACTACTTCGTTCGCTCGGGCATGCGCTCTTCCAGCGGCTTGAGCTTCCCCTCAGTCACGCGCAAGAGAATCTGCATCGGGCCGCCGTCTTTATTGGCCTCGCCTCATGCCCGAACGAATCAGACCCCCCCCTCCTGTGAAGGGTGCTTTCAGTCTAACGTGCCGCCTCGGTCGGGTCACATATGCTGTGCAGGGAGCAAAAAGAAAGCTGCCGGCAGATGCCGTTTCGCGACCGTGCCGATTGATCTATGCCGCTCAACCTGTTTTCCCTACTATCCGCCCGTTTCGATCCCGGCCCCTCTGGGCCGAGGCTACGGTATTTTCGGGAGCGGTGATGCGGCTGGCGGCGTTCGTGAAAAGCCCTGAGCATGTTTGCTGTCGCTATCGGCTGACGGCCTATCGGCGTTTGCTGCAAAACGTCCGACACTCGCTCGACTTCAGCCTCTGGAGCGGCACCTGGCAATCGACGGTCGGCGCGCGACATAGCTTGCGCGACGCCGACGCCGTCGTCGTGCAACGCTCGCTGCTGCCCACGGCCGATTGGTTGCTCGTGCGGCAATTTGCTCGGCAGCTCATCTTCGATTTCGACGATGCGATCTTCTACCGCGATTCGTACGCGCGCCAAGGGATCGAGTGTTCCTACAAGCAACGACGCTTTCGTCGCGTGGTCCGTTCGGTCGATGCCGTGGTCGCGGGCAATTCGTTTCTCGCGGAAGAAGCGGCGCGCTGGACCGACCCGAATAAAGTTCACATCATCCCGACGTGCGTCGACCTCGACCGCTACCCGCTCGCTCCGCATATTGCGAGCGACAAGCTACGGCTGGTTTGGATCGGTTCCTCGAGTACGCTGCAAGGCTTAGAGACGGTGCGCGGCTATTTCCGGCGCATCGGCAAGTGCCTCCCGCACGCGCGCTTAAAATTGATTTGCGATCGCGACCTCGCCGAGGCCGGCATGCCGACGGAGTTTTGCGCTTGGTCGGAAGCGACCGAAGCGGCCGAGCTCTCCGCGGCCGAGATCGGCATCAGCTGGATTCCCGACGATCCGTGGAGTCGCGGCAAGTGCGGCTTGAAAATTCTCCAATACATGGCGGCGGGCCTGCCGGTCGTCGCGAATCCCGTCGGCGTGCATCCGCAGTTGATCGAGCACGGCGTGTCGGGCTTCTTAGCCACCACGGCCGATGAATGGGTCGACGCCGTGCGCACGTTGGCGCGCGATCCGGAATTGCGACAACGGATGGGCACCGCCGGGCGGCGCAAAGTCGAAGCGAAATTCTCCGTCCATCGCGGCGCGATGCTCTGGACGAACCTCCTCGACTCGCTCGCGGAATCGGCACGGGACCAAGCGACCCTGCCGAGCCTGTTCGGCTTCGGCAACGGCCACCCGACCCCCTTCGGCGGCCTCCTCACAGGCAGCCCGCAACCTAGCTTCTGCTATTAACGGCCGCGCGAAGTCGTTAATCCGCCCTCCGCGCGCAGCCTCTAGTTTCTGCCGGCCGGCCTAGCGCGAACTTGTCCCGTTCGAGCATCGATTCTCGATCGACCGATTTGTGGGTCGCCGTGTTCTCGAATACAACTTCGAGAATGATCCCGTTCTTTACCGCGATACAGCGGGCGAATATCTATTAGGCGGCTAAGGCGAAGGAAAAGAGAATGCGCATCGCCGTGCTCTTGCTCGTGATCGCAGTCATCGGGTGCGGCGGACCCACTGGACCGGCCAACACGAATACGTCTAGTGCTTCCATTCCTGAACTCAGGGCGGTAGCAGGATCGTTCGCTCGCGACGTTTATCGCGATACTGAAGAGCTTCGAGAAGAAAATAGAAACGCATGTCATCCGACGCCGAGTTAGCGTCTAATGGTTAGACACGTCGGTTCCCGCCGCAATCGCTCCGCCCATCGCCCGCCAAGGAGTTTTGCTATGTTCCCGCTCATCTTTACGCTCGCGGTGTTTGCCCAGAACGCTTCGACTTCGACCGAGGTGCCCGTCGACGCTTCGCAGATCCGGGAGTCGGTCGAAAAGAGCTTGGCTTTTCTGGAAAAGGGTGGGCTGGAATGGGAGATGACGAAGTGCGTCAGTTGTCACCATGGCCCGTGGATGATGTGGAGCGGATACGAGGCCAAAAGACGGGGCTTCACCGTCAACGACGAGTCGCTGGAAAAAGTTCGTGTCAAGTCGATGACGGCTTACGGCTCGCATCCCAAAATGCAGCCGACCAACCGCGATGTGCTCAACGATTGGAGCATCAATGTCATCTATCTCATCTTCGGCATGGGCGCCGCGGGCGAGCCGAATGCCGAAACGGCGAAGTTCTTCGACCAGGCTGCGGCTCACCTGATAGAGCATCAAAAGGAGGATGGATCATGGAAGGTGTTTATCGAGAAAGCACCTGATGGTCTGATGGCGCCGCTGCTCGATACCGATGATGTGACCACGATGTGGGCCCTGTTGGCCCTGCACTATCGCGAGCCGTCCGGCATTTCTCGGAAAGTGCTTGCCGAGAGCAAGGCGCGAGGCCTCAAGTTTTTGAACGACAAACCACCCGGCGACACGTTGCAATCCGTGGTGATGCGCATCATGCTCGCTCAGCGCTTGGGAAATAAAGACGGCGTGCAAGCGCACGTCAAACATCTGCTTTCCCTGCAGCAAGACGATGGCGGCTGGAGCCAGACTAAAAAGCTCAAGAGCGATGCGCTAGCCACCGGCCAAGCTTTGATGGCGCTGAGCACGGCGGGAGTAACGACTAAAGACCCCGCCTCGGCCCAAGCCAGAGCCTACTTGCTGAAGAATCAAAAAGAGGATGGATCTTGGTTTGTCGTGTCGCGGGCCTATCAGGCACCTGAGTTCAGCAGCTACCTGGGCACCGCCTGGGCCACGCTCGCCCTGCTACGAACACTGCCGGAGCTTAAGGACGTTCAAACGTCCGAGCGGCCGCTTCTTCTTGTCCGTTGAAATCGCGTCGGGTTCTTCGCACAGGTCGAGAGCTTTCATCACTTCTATAGTGACGATGTAAGAATGTCCCTTATTTGAGCTCACTTGCGAGATTTAGGAAGGCTTGTTAATTACCTATGAGTCGATTCAAGGTGTCGCTGCGACCTATTCTGCATGTTGTTGCAGCGATAACGCTCTTGTTTGGTTCCTGTAAATGGAGCGACCCCAGTCGGCTGTCTGAAAGTGGATTCGTTGTGTTACGACAAAACAACAAGGCGGATAGCAAGGCGATTGAAAATCAATTAGATGCAATTGAATCATGCGTGGATTTCAAAGTTCCTAGAAATCCGGAATGGCTGGCCCATGGCGATGGAGGCAATGGCAATCGTGATCCAAAATATGAATTTTATTTCTGGATTGCTCGATATGACGAACAATTGAATGTCCCTATCCTTTCAAACAACGAAAAGCGAAGAATTCACCCCGCATCGACCGCTCCCGATGAAACGCTTAGGCGTTATCTCGCAGCAATGACGGGGCAGGAGATTGAGCAGGTAGGCACGTTATGGGAAGGTGAAATCGAAAACGACCGTCATCTTTATAAATGCACCATGGCGACGGGCGACGACGTAACCTATTTTTGCCTGGAACGCGCGGTACTCTTGCGCTAAGAAATAAGGGGACATTCTTGCTCTGTAGAAAAGGTGCTTAACGTCTGAGGATCATGACGTTGAGGGCGAGCGCTCGGAGCCGGAGTTCTCGGTCTTGCGAGTCTCGGGTTCGGGCTCGCAGCGCGCTTCCCATCAGGCGCTAGCCGGAGTTCTCGGTCTTGCGAGTCTCGGGTTCGGGCTCGCAGCGCGCTTCCCATCAGGCGCTTGAGCATACTGTTGACGGTCTCGATCTGCCACCGTTGTCCGTAGCGGGTGAGATGCAGTCGGCTCGCCATGCGGCCGCGCCAGTAGCCGCGCGGGCGCTTGGCGGTCGGGCGACCGATCTTCGCCGGAATGAACGTCGCCACGCCGCGCTCTTCGCGGGCGTAGACATGCACGTGCTCGGCATCGTAACCGGCGTCGGCGAGCAAGGTCTTGATCGGCTTGCGCGCCAGGGCGTCGTCGAGCGCTGCGCGGAAGTGCGGCACGTCGGGCGCAGGGCCGCGGCCGGGCACGATCGAGAGAATCAAATGACTCCGGCAATCGCAGACGAGGCCCGCCTTCGGGAAGTGTCGATAGGTCGTGTCGTGCCACGTTTTTCCGTTGTTCGCGCGACGTCGCACGAAGTACGCGCTGACGTGCCGCGATTCCCAGCCGGTCCCGTCGAGCGCCGCCAGGTCGCAGCGCGACTTCAAGCGGCCTTGCACGCGGGCGAGCTGGAGCGTGGCGTCGAGCAAGCGACCGGCGCGGCTCGAGCCCAACAGCCGCTCGGCCGCTTTTTGCAACGTCGTGTAG
>JAIOPP010000019.1 GCA_021413845.1 Planctomycetia bacterium
CGACCAAGCAGCGACTGAAGAAGCAATTGCTCACGGCCCGCGAGTACACGCGGTCGCTCTTGACCGACCTTTCGACGCCCGAGCAATGGACACAGCAGGTTCATCCCGAAGCGAATCACCCCCTTTGGTTCGCCGGACACATGGCCACGGCCGACAACTTCTTTCTCTCCACGTTGGCACCGGAGAGGGTCGTGAAGCGACCGGAGTTCGATCATGCTTTCGGCACCGGCAGCCGGCCGACGAGCAATCCGGCCGATTATCCCCCTCCCGACGAAGTGCTCGAAGTGATGGACGAACGCCGCCGCACCTTGCTTGAAGTGCTTGAGGGGATGGAAGAGCCCGACTTCGAAAAGCCGCTCCCGAAAGGAGCGCCGGACTTCCTGCCCGACTTCGGCTCAGTCTTCGAGATGGCGATCTGGCACGAAGGCCTGCACAGCGGCCAGCTCTCGGTCGCGCGCCGCTCAATGGGGTTGAAGCCCTGCGCGGAAACCAAGGGAATCAAGCCGTGTGCGGAACAGCGCCGCAGCGACGATTCGCCGGCCCGGTAAAGCGGAACTAGCCGGAAACGGCAGTAACTAAGATCTTCTGCGCAATGTCTCGGCCGAGCGTCGTCGATTGCCCGCCGACGACGACCGTCATCGCGCCGCTTTCGGCCCGATTGGCCGTGACGTCGCCGCTGGAGCCGATCGTGAGTCGGGCTTCGCTTAGGTAGCGTAGAAAGTCGGGCGATTGATCGAGTACGCGCACGAAACGGAAGCTCTCGCCCGTGCGGCATTCGGCGAGGCTGCGCCCGGCGGCTTCTTCGACCGTGCCGTCGGCGCGAGGGATCGGGTCGCCATGCGGATCGACTTTGGGAAAGCCGAGGAACGCGTCGATCCGGTCGATGAGCAACTCGCTCACCGCATGTTCGAGGTGCTCCGCCTCGTCGTGGACTTCGTCCCAATTCATTTTCAAAGTCGTGGCGAGAAACAGTTCCACGAGCCGATGCCGCCGCAACACGCGCAGCGCGAGCGTGGTGCCGTGGGCCGTGAGCCGCACGCCTTCATAGGGCGTGTAGGTCGCGAGGCCGCTTTCGCTCAGGGTTTTGAGCATGCTCGTCACCGTGCCTGGCGACACCCCCAGCGCTTCGGCCAGCGCGCCGGTAGCGGCTGGCCCGCCCGGCGTGCGGCCGCAGATCTGATGGATCGTCTTCAGATAGTTTTCAACCGTCAGGCTAGCCATAACAGCGATGAAGTGAGGCGTGAGTTGGTATTTTTCGTACGCAAGTCAAAAACCGACGATCTACGAAGTGCGCGTTTTCGGGAAGGCCGATTGTAGCTCTTGCGCCAAAATTCCGAGCAACTGATCCTGGGCGGTCTTCAAAAAGAAGTGGTCGCCGGGAAGAAATCGCATGCTGAACCCTGCCGACGTTTGTTCGCTCCAATCCGCGAGAGCGTAGGGAGCCACTTCCACATCGTCGACCCCGCCGAGCGCCGAGATCGGGACCGCGAGCGGCGCATCGTCGCGACATCGGTACGTTTCCAACAACTCGAAGTCGGCCCGAATGACGGGCAACAGCAAGTTGAGCAACTCGCGATGGGCGAAGACGGCATCGGGCGTTCCCTTAAAACGACGCATTTCCGCAATCAGATCGGCATCGCTCAGCAGATGGATCGGCGGCTTTCGGGCATGTTCGTGTTGCGGCGCGGGAGACGCAGCCACGATGAGCCGCTTCGGCATCGCGCGGCCCGAACGCCGGAGTAAGCGCGCGGTTTCGAAGGCGATCAGGCTCCCCAGGCTGTAGCCGAAGAACGCGAACGGCAGATCCATGAGCCCTTGCATCGACGCGGCAACTTCGGCCGCGACGTCGTCCATGTCGACGAGCAACTTATCACGGTGCCGATTCTCTCGGCCCGGAAGTTGCATAGCGACGATCTCGACATTAGAAAATGACTGCAACCAGCCTCGAAAGACCCCGGCCGATCCGCCCGCATAGGCGAAGCAAAAAAGCCTCCCCTGCGCGTCCGGTGTCGGGCTTCGTTGCAGCCAGTCGCTTGTTGATTCCTTGTCGCTCATCATGACTCGCCGGCGCTCACCGCGACTGCGTCTCCATCGCAGAGAAAATTTACGTGCAAGACCCAGGTCGTCATCGTAACATTTTGCCTACGTGTAAGAATCGTTAATTGCGAATGGATACCGAGGAAGAAGCCGACTTATTCCTGCAAATCGATAGTGGCCTGACGGCCGTACGAAGTTAATTTTAAGAAACGCTCACCGCCCACCGAAAATACCTCGGCAGATCCCTCGAAAGACCGGGTAACCATGATCGAAGAGACCAGCTTTCCGACGGGATACGGCCCCGCGAATCCGATCGACCGTCCGTTCGTAATCGCCGCAAAGACTTCCATGCCGAGCGACCCGCCAGCATCTCACGATGCATCGGCCTCCGATTCGTCGGCCGGCGATGCGGCTGCGGCGAAAGTCGAGCATGAAGCCAACTCGCTGTTTATGCGGCAAGTGCGCTCGCTGGTGAAAGACCTGCTCGAGCCGAATCCGTGGATCTATTGGACCGACATGCTGCTGACGCTCGTCGTCGGTCAAGGCGCGTTCTTCTTGTTCTCGCTGGATACGCTCTCTTGGGCCGTGCGCGCTCCGGCGTTCGTCGTCGCCGCATTTGCGTTCTATCGCGCCACGGTCTTTACGCACGAGCTATCGCACTTCCGCAAAGGGACGTTCCGCGGCTTTCGGGCCACGTGGAACGCGTTGGTCGGCGTCCCTTTCTTGCTCCCGGCGTTTCTCTACGAAGATCACCGTCTGCATCACGTAAACCATAGCTACGGCACGGAAGACGACTCGGAATACCTGCCGCTCGCCAGCGGCACGGCCTGGGACATCGTTCGCTACTTTCTGAAGGCGTTGTTGGTGCCGGTATTGGGAATCTTCCGGTTCGTCATTCTCGCGCCGCTCGGTTGGTTCAGCGCTTCCTGGCGGCAGTGGATGTGGCAGCGTTCGTCGTCGGCTCTCGCGATCAATTGGAACTATCGCCGTTCGCCGGAAGACGAGTCTGCCCATCCGGTGGAGATGCGCGTCATGGAGATTTGCTGCTTCGTTTACGGCATCGGCTTCTTCACGCTCATGGTGTTCGGCATTCTCCCGATCAGCGTGTTTTTCAACTTCTACGCCGTTTTTCTCTGTGTCGCACTCATCAACTACGTGCGCACGCTGGGGGCGCATCGCTATCGCGGCGTCGGCGAGCCGATGACCTACATCGATCAAATTCTCGACTCTTACACCATCGCCGGCCAGGAGACGATCACCTCGCTCATGGCACCGCTCGGAATGCGATTCCACGCCTTGCACCACTTGGTCCCGTCGTTGCCGTATCACAATATGCGCACCGCACATTACCGGCTCGTCGCGGGCTTGCCCGCCGACTCGCCTTACCATCGCACGATCCGGCGAACGCTATGGCAAGCGGTCGGAGAGGTCGTGCGTCGCGTGCGCGAAGCGGATCCGATCGAAGAATCGGCGCTGGTCGTCGAATCGGCGTCGACCTAGCGCGGCTTTCTGCGCCGAATCGTCGCCGCCTGCCGGCTCGCTCTGGCGTTTTTCGAGCCGACGGAAGATAATCGTCTTCATCGAGAGCATCGCTGCGCTCCATTGCATCGCCGAGAGGACACCCCATGAGCATCACGCCCCGCCGCTCGGGCCGTAGCGCGCCGTCGCTTCGCCGTGGCTTCACGCTCAAGGAATCGATCGTGGTCGCCGTGATCCTCGCAGTCGTCGCCGCGATCGGCATGCCGGTCTTGGTGATGGTTCGCGAAAGGGCTCGGCGCATCGCTTGTGAAGGCAACCTGCGCAACGTCGGGCAAGCGATCGATCGCTACGCTACGGCGGATTCCGCCGGATCGTTGCCGATCGGTTCGCGGTTCGCATTGCAAACCAAATCAAGCGGCACCTCCTGGTGGCTCGAAATCCTGCCGTTCGCCGACGCCGACAAGACCAACTATCGCTGGAACACCCAGCCCGACAGCGGCGACTTCGACCATCCGTACACACCGAATGCCAATACCGAATTCGCCGATGGCTTTCGGATCCCGCTTTTCTTTTGCCCGGCGAGCCCGCTGCCGCTGTTCAACGATCCGCTTCGGCACATGTCGGCGGAGAACCGCGCCTTGCTCAAGGGTCGTCGAGCGACCGGAATCGCGGTGCCGATGTATACTGCCGTCGCCGGTTCGGCGCCCGACCTGCGCGATTACAATCCCACCGCCGAGCTCGACCGCGCCGCAGGACGCAACACGAGCGATGGCCCATGGGGAATCCTCTCCGCGTCGGGCGTGTTCCCGCCGAATCGCCGGCTACGTCGCGCTTCGGTGCTGGATCAGAAAGACAAGACGATCATGCTTGTCGAACAATCCGACTACGCGCGCGATACGTCGGTCGAACCGCCCGACCGTTTCGACATTCGCAGCGCGTGGCCGAAGGGGGCGTTCATGGGAGCCACGGGCAACTACGACGAGCTCAGCACCACGGCGCTGAGCCTCAACGGCGACGGCAGCGAACGGTGTTGGAACATCACGTCGGTCCGCTATCCGCTCAACATGCGCGACATCAAACAGAAGCGGGGCATCTTCACCGACCCTGCCCCCCCGCGACCTGAGAAGGAAGGGGATCCTACGCCGCCGACGCCCCCTTACCCCATCGATGGCTATGGCCCCGGCCACAACCAACCGATCATCTCGGCGCATCCCGAGGGAGCGCAAGTTTTGATGTTCGACGGCTCGGTGCATTTCCTCAACGAAAAGATGGATCTCGCGCTGCTGCTGCGCATGTGTACGCGCGACGACCGAACGGACATTGCGGAATAGCGAGCGAATCAGTCAGCGAAATCCGCGACGAACCTGTGGCCTGCTTGCTTCGTTCGCCGAGCGCTCGCTCCTTGAACCCCCGCCCAGCCCCACATAGAATAGGAGGTTTCGACGATCTTCGGCGGCGGTTCTTAGTCAGACAGGTGATCTAGTGGCGGACGGTTCCAGATACTCCGCGTGCGGCGGCGACGATGAGGAAAACGGCTGCGCGCCGACCGCGCAAACGCCGGCCGCCGGCTCGAAAAGCGTCGTCGATCTTAAGCGCATCGAGCGGGCCGTGCGTGAGATTCTCGCCGCGGTCGGCGAAGATCCCGATCGCGAAGGCCTGCTCGAAACGCCGGCGCGCGTGGCCCGAATGTATGCCGAAATGTTCAGCGGCCTGCACGACGATCCACGCATCCACTTGAAAAAAGTCTTCACCGAGAAGTACGACGAGGTCGTGCTCGTGAAAGACATCAGCTTCAACAGCATGTGCGAGCATCACATGCTCCCGTTCCACGGCAAGGCCCACATCGGCTACATCCCGCAAGGGAAAGTACTCGGGCTCTCGAAGCTCGCGCGGGTCGTCGAGGTCGTCTCGAAGCGTCCGCAAGTGCAAGAGCGAATGACGGAGACGATCGCCGACCTCATGGTTTCGGAATTGAACCCCAAGGGGGTCGCCGTGGTCGTCGAAGCAAGTCACTCCTGCATGACCATTCGCGGCGTGAAGAAGCCGGGAAGCATGTGCGTCACGTCGGCGATGCGCGGACTCTTTCGCTCGAACCTTTCGAGTCGTTCCGAAGTGATGACGCTCATCTACGGCGACCGGCGCTAGCGAGTCTGCCGAACATGCTGCTACTCTCGCAGTTCCTCTACCGTCTCTCGTTCGGCATGGCCGCGGCCATGGCGATCACGCCGGCGCGGCTTGTCACCAGCGGCTACTACCGCAACAACTTGTATGTGCTGCTCGGCATGAATTTGCTCGTAGCACTCGCGGCCTGGGGAGGCGCAGCGACCGAGCCCAGCGCTTCCCGGTTCCCAGCAACCGCGGCACTCATTCTCTGTTACGTGGGCTCGGCGCTCTGGCTCTACGAAAAGCCGCGGCTCGGCATCGCAGCGCTCGTCGCCGTCGCGGGCTCGACCCTCTTCGGCGTTTTCGCGACGACGCAAGCGACCGATAAGCCGGCCTCGCTCGTTGCGCTCGCCTATGCCGACTCGCTCGCCTCCGGCCTGCTGCTCGGTGCGACGATGGCCGCGATGTTGCTCGGCCATTGGTATCTCAACGCACCCGGCATGCGCATCCAACCCCTCTTTCGCCTCACGGCCTGCATGGCCGGGGCGCTGGTGCTGCGAACCATCGTGAGCGGTATCGGCTTCGCGGGTTCCATGTCCGCAGGGGTCGCGTTCGAAAACGCTCAGTGGTTCATGCTCGCCTTGCGTTGGCTCGCGGGCATCTTCGGTACGGCCGGGCTGATCGCCATGACCTGGAGCACGCTGAAAATCCCGAATACGCAGGCCGCGACCGGAATGCTGTATGTTGCCGTCATTACGACGTTTTTGGGCGAACTCCTAGGGCAACTCCTGTCGGTCGGAAGCTTGTATCCTCTATGATGGAGCGTAGTATGCCTAGTACGCTTCCCTCGCTAGAAACACGCCGCCGAATCTTCCCGCCTATGAACGTCACGTTCGCTTGCCCTCGTTGCGATCAGTCCGTGCGAACCGAAGTGGCCGATAGCGCCGCTACGGTCGTCTGCACGGCCTGCAATGGTTCGATCGCGATTCCGCCGGGAGCGTTCGAGGCCGGTCAGTTGAAGCAGTGCTTAGTCTGTCCGAGCACCGATCTGTTCGTGCGCAAAGATTTTTCGCAGCGGCTCGGCGTGTCGATCGTCGCAGCCGGGTTCGCCGCGAGTTGCGTCACTTGGTATTTCTATCTCCCTTATTGGACCTACGGCATTCTCTTCGCTACGGCCGGGCTCGATGTCGTGCTGTATTTCTTCGTCCCCAACTGCTTGAACTGCTACCGTTGCGATGCGCAGTATCGCGGCCTGGCCGATCTCGACAAACACGAAGCCTTCAACCTCGAAACACACGAGCGCTACCGCCAACAGACGATCCGGCTGCGCGAAGCCGCAATCGCCGCCGAGCGCTCTTCCACACGCAAGCCCGCGCCGCAAACCACGAAGAGTTAACGCCCGTACCATTAAGTAGTCGCTCCGCTTCCTCGGAAACCTTGCCTCGGAATGCCCTCTCTTCGACGCGGTCGCCCCCTTCATGGATCCACAGCGTCAACGCATTCAAGAAGACCTTCGCGGACTGCTCGCGGGGGAAGTCCGTTGCGACGACGTCTTTTTGCAACTCTATGCGACCGACGCGAGCGTCTACCGTGTTCGCCCCCTCGGGGTCATTCGTCCGAAGTCGACCGACGATGTCGTAGCCGCCGCGCGCTACTGCCATGAAAACCAAATCACGCTGCATGCCCGCGGCGCAGGGTCGGGCCTCGCCGGCGAGTCGCTCGGGCCGGGGCTGATCATCGATTTTTCAGTCCACATGCGCCGCATTCTCGCCGTGGGCGACGATACGGTTCGCCTCCAGCCGGGCGTCGTCCACGAACGACTCAATACAGCGCTGGCGAAACATGGCCGAACGTTCGGGCCCGATCCTTCGAACAGCGTCGTCACGACGATGGGGAGCGTCGTCGCGATCGATGCTTCCGGCCGGCATTGGCTGAAATACGGCTCGGCGCGGCGGCATGTGAAGAGCCTGCGCATCGTCTTGCCCGACGGCACGCGGCTGGATGTCGGCCGCGAACCGCTCGTCGCCGGCGAGAGCGTCTCGACGGACGAACGCTTGCGCGAGCTGGTGAATTCGCTTGTCAGGCTATTGCGCGACAATCGCGAATTACTCGAACGACATCGTCCCCGCTCGCGCGTGAATCGAAGCGGCTACGAGATCTTCGACGTCTTGCGAGAAGACTCGCTCGATCTCGCCGGCATCATCGCCGGAAGCGAAGGCACGCTCGCCCTGATTACCGAGATCACGCTCGCCACGCAGCCGATCGCACGGCACTCCGGCATGGCGATGCTCCTCTTCGAGCGGATGGAGTATGCAGCGCGCGCCGTACACGACGTCGTCGACCTGGAGCCGATCGCGTGCGACCTGATGGACCGCCGCCACTTAGGCCTGGCCCGCGAAATCGATCCGCGCTACGAAACATTGATCCCAATCGAAACGGAAGCGATGCTGCTCGTCGAGGTCGACGGCGACGATCCGACCGTCGTGCGCGAGAAGTTGCGGAAGATCATCGATCAAGTAAAGATCCGCAAAGCACTCGCCTTCGAGGCGCGCCAGGCGCTGAGTCCGGAAAACTTGGCGTTGTTCAATCAGCTTCCGCGCGAAGTCACCCCGTTGCTGCATCGGATCAAAGGGGCGACTCGGCCGCTGCCGTTCGTCGAAGATTTCGCGGTGCCGCCGGAAGTGCTGCCCGAAGCCCTCGTCGAAGTTCAAAATGTCTTGAAGCGCCATCAAGTAACGGCCTCGCTCTACGGCCATGCCGGGCACGGACAGATGCACGTGCGACCTTTTCTCGACCTTGCCGATCCGGCGCAAGTCGGCGTCATGGCTCGTTTGGCTTCGGACCTCTACGACGTCGTGCTCGGGCTCGGCGGCACGATCAGCGGCGAGCATGGCGACGGCATCAGCCGAACGCCGTTTCTCGCACAGCAGTACGGGCCGGCATGCGATGTGTTTCGTGAAGTGAAGCGCATTTTCGACCCGCGCAACATTCTCAACCCCGGCAAAATCGCCGGGGGCGAGCCGCAAGGACTGACGGAAAATCTACGCCCTACTTCGGCGGATTCCGTCGTCGATGTCGATAAGCCGGTCGTTTCGCAACCGGTGGATGGCGCACCGACGGTCCCTCGCGAACTGATCTCGCTCCAACTCGCTTGGTCGCCGGAGGCGATCTTGCAGAGTTCGCGAAGCTGCAACGGTTGCGGCGTTTGTCGAACGCAAAGCCCGAACTCACGCATGTGTCCGATCTTCCGCTTCGCGCCGGCGGAAGAAGCCTCACCGCGCGCCAAAGCAAACCTGATGCTCGCGCTGCTGACGGGAGGACTTGATCCTTCGAGCGTGAAGACCGACGAGTTCAAAGCGGTCGCGGATCTCTGCGTGAATTGTCAACAGTGCCGACTCGAGTGCCCGGCCGGCGTCGATATTCCGCGTTTGATGCTCGAAGCGAAAGCGGCGTATGTCTCCAGCAACGGCATGCGGCTCGCCGAATGGCTCGTCACGCGTTACGACTTGCTCGGGGCTTTCGGCTCGCTGTTCTCGCCGATCGCCAATTGGTTGATCGCCAATCGGACGTTTCGCTGGATGCTCGAGAAGACGATCGGCATCGCGCATGCGCGCAAACTGCCGACCTTCGCCTCGCGCGTATACATGCGTCGCGCGAAGACCAAACTGCTGACGAAACCGGCGCGCAGCGCAGGCCGGAAAGTACTCTTCTTCGTCGACACCTACGCCAACTATCACGATCCGCAACTGGCCGAAGCCCTCGTCGCCGTGTTCGAGCACAACGGCATCTCGGTCTTCGTGCCGCCGAACCAAGGGCAATCGGGCATAGCGATGATCTCGCTCGGCGCCGGCGAGTTGGCGCGCAAGACGGCGCAAGCCAATATCGCGGTCCTAGCCGATGCCGTGCGTCAGGGCTACACGATCGTCACGGCCGAGCCTTCCGCAGCGCTGTGCTTGAAGATCGAATATCCGCAACTGGTCGACGACGAAGAGGCCCGCCTCGTCGCTGCGAACACGCAAGAAGCCTGTCATTATCTTTGGACCCTGCACGCAGCCGGCAAACTCCAACTCGACTTCAAGCCGGTCAACGCCGTCGTCGGCTATCATCAGCCGTGCCATGTCCGAGCGCTGGAGATGGGCTCGCCCGGCGAGAACCTGTTGCGCCTGGTGCCCGGCTTAACCGTCACGACGGTCGATAAAGGTTGCTCGGGCATGGCCGGATCGTTCGGCTTGAAGAAGGAAAACTTCCGCAACAGCATCCGTGCCGGCTGGGATCTAATCTCTACGGTGCGCGAATCCGACTGGACGGCCGGCACGACGGAATGCAGCGCTTGCAAGATGCAGATGGAACAAGGAACCAGCAAGCCGACGATTCATCCGATGAAGCTGCTGGCGCTTTCCTACCGGCTCATGCCCGAGCTGAACACACTGCTCGCGACGCGCAGCCGAGAGCTGACCGTGACATGACCATTCGCGTTCGACTCTTCGCCGTCGCACGGGAAGCGGCAGGGGCAGATTTCATCGATCTCGACTTGCGCGAAGGGGCGAGCGTCGGCGAATTGCGACAGGCCTTCCTTACGCGACTTCCGTCGCTTGGCTACGCCACCAAGCAATTGCTCTTCGCCGTCGGCGGGGAATACGCGACCGATGCGACCATCGTCGCCGCCGGAAGCGAGGTCGCTTGCATTCCGCCGGTCAGCGGCGGTTAGCGCCGCTGCCCGGCGGAGTTGGTGGTGGCTCAGGGGCGTCGTGGATAGAATAGAGACATGGACTTGTCTTCTGCCCCTCATCTCACGACCCGACCGATCGACCCGAACGAACTGCTCGCTCGCGTCTCCGATAGCGCTGCGGGTGCCGTCGTGCTGTTCCTCGGCACCGTGCGCGAAATGACCGCCGGCCGCCGAACGCTGCGCTTGCATTACGATTGCTATCCGGAGATGGCCGAAAAGAAGCTCGTGGAACTGGAAGCCGAGGCGCGCGAGCGCTGGCCGCTGATCGGCACGGCTCTCATTCACAGGCTTGGCCGGCTCGAACTCGGCGAGGCTTCCGTCGGCGTTGCGGTCAGTTCGGCCCATCGCGATGTCGCGTTCGAGGCGGGTCGTTGGTTGATCGACACGTTGAAAGAAGTCGTGCCGATCTGGAAGCAAGAACATTGGGCCGACGGCTCGACGCAGTGGGTCCATCCCGGGCTGGAGCCGAAGTTAGATGGCGCTGGAGCGGCCGCGGACATGCGTCGCGCGGCTATCGAGGAGGAGCGATGAGTTCTTCCGCTCATAATCTTTCGCTTGTCGATACCTTCGGGCGCGTGCATACCGATTTGCGGATCAGCGTTACCGATCGTTGCAACATTCGCTGCTTTTACTGCATGCCGAATGAAAACGTCACGTTCAAGCCGCACGACGAGTTGCTCACGTTCGAGGAGATCGAACGCTTCGTGCGGATCGTCGCACCGTTGGGGATCAATAAGCTCCGGCTGACCGGGGGCGAACCACTCGTCCGGCGCGACTTGCCGCTCTTGGTTAAGAAACTCGCCGCGATCGATGCGATCGAAGACCTCGCGCTCACGACCAACGGCATCCTCCTCGCCGAGCATGCCGAGGCGCTCCGACAAGCCGGGCTGCGCCGCATCAACATCAGTCTCGATGCTCTCGATCGTGAAACCTTCCGCGCGATCGCGCGCCGCGACGGGCTCGAAGACGTGCTCGCCGGCATCGCCGCGGCGCAGCGCGTCGGCTTCGAGAAGATCAAGCTCAACGCCGTCGCGATCCGCGGGCTCACGGAAGCCCAGATCATCCCGCTCGGCCGCTTCGCGCGCGAGCGCGGCCTGGAACTTCGCTTCATCGAATACATGCCGCTTGACGCCGAACGAACTTGGCGCAACGAACAAGTACTCTCCGGCAATGAAATCCTGGCAACGCTGGAAGCCGAGTTCGGGCCGCTCGAGCCGGTGCCTGCGCTGCATGCCGGCCAGCCTGCAAGCGACTATCGATTCGTCGCTGGCGGCGGCATCGTCGGGTTCATCAATCCGGTGACGGAGCCGTTTTGCGGCGATTGCAATCGGTTGCGGATCACGGCCGAGGGGCAGCTACGCAACTGCCTTTTCTCGCAAACGGAGTTCGATGTCCGTGCGCTGCTTCGTTCCGATGCGGACGACGAGCACATCGTGCGGCTGATTCGCGACTGCATCGCCGCGAAACTCGCCGGCCACGGAATCCGCAGCGACGACTTCTCTCGGCCGGCGCGGGCCATGTACCAAATCGGCGGATGATCTCGATGACGCAGGGCTCGCAACAGCGGATCTATCTCGACAACGCTTCCACAAGCTGGCCGAAGCCGCCCGAGGTCTACGACGCGGTCGACCGTTGGCAACGTGAGAACGGCGCGGCGGCCGGACGGGGCACTTCCGCGGCGGCGATGGAAACCGATCGACAAATCGAACTCTCGCGGCGCGCGGTCGCGCAATTGCTCGGCACGCCGCACTGGAAGAACATCGTCTTCACCTTGAACGGCACCGACGCTCTGCACCTCGCCATTCAAGGGCTCATCCGGCCGGGGGATCACGTCGTCGCGACCGTGATCGAGCACAACTCGGTACTCCGGCCTCTGCGGCAACTCGGCGACCCGCGCGGGGTGGCCGTTGCGCATGTCGGCTGCGATCAAGAAGGAATCGTGTCAGCGAGGTCGGTGCTCGACGCAATCAATTCGAAGACGAAGTTCGTCGTAGTGTCGCACGCCTCGAACGTGACGGGGACATTGCAGCCGATTGCCGAAATCGGAGCGGAACTTCGCAAGCGCGACATTCCGCTGCTGGTCGACGCGGCCCAAACGGTCGGCGAGATTCCGCTCGACGTCGACGAACTCGGTTGCGATCTCCTCGCAGCTTCCGGACATAAAGGCCTGCTCGGCCCGCTCGGAACCGGCATTCTTTACGTTCGCACTGGTATGGAAGAGCGACTCAAAAGCATTCGCTCGGGCGGAACCGGAACGGAGAGCAGTTCGACTTTGCAACCGACGAAATCGCCGGAAAAATACGAGTCGGGCAATCTGAACGTGCCGGGAATCATCGGCCTCGGCGAAGGGGCTCGATGGCTGGCGAGACAGCGTATCGATAGCCTGCGAAAGCGAACCGTTTCGCTCATGCGACGACTACTCCAGGGGCTCGAAGCGGCGAAGGGGCTTTCGATCGTCGGCCCGCGCGAAGCGGAGAAGCGCGTGGGACTGGTGAGCGTCGCGGTCGACGGTTATGATCCCCAAGAAGTGGCCACGATCTTGGCGGGGCAATACGGCATCGAGGCCCGAGCCGGCCTGCATTGCGCTCCGCTCATGCATCGCGCGCTCGGGACCGAATCGCGCGGCGGAACGCTGCGGATCAGCCTCGGCCACTTCAACACGGCGGAAGAGGTCGATGCCGTGGTCGCGGCACTGAGCGAAATAGCAGCCGCGGCGGTTGCATAATCGATGGATCTTTCAAGGGAGTCGAACGATGGCCGGTGAACCTTGGTACAAAGACGGGCTCCGTTTCGAATGCACGCAATGCGGCGACTGCTGCACCGGTGCGCCGGGCTTCGTTTGGGTCAACCAAGAAGAAATCGACGCGCTGGCGAAAGAGATCGACCTCGATGCCGATGAGTTCGAGAAGAAGTACGTGCGCAAGATCGGGATGCGACGGAGCTTAGTCGAGTTCCCGAACGGCGATTGCGTCTTCTTCGACACCGTGAATCGCAACTGCTCGGTCTACGGTGCCCGACCTAGGCAGTGTAAGACCTGGCCGTTTTGGAACTCGAACATCAACTCGGCGAAGGCCTGGGAAGAGACCAAGGCGGTTTGCCCCGGCTGTGATAAGGGCAAGAAGCTCTACTCGATCGAGCACATCCAAGCGCAAGCGGCCGTGATCCGCATCTAATCGCGACATCGTTCGCATCCCGGCCGAACCGCGACAGACCGTCGCACTCTCCTCGCCCCCATCGACGGCGGCACTGGCAGCAGCCGGCAATCGTTTTGCGCGCCCGTTTATGCCGGTTCTTATTTTCTTGACGATTGAGTGAAGTTTGCCGGTTGGCTCGGCCGATGATAATGCCGCGCAGAGGTAGTTTGAGGAGTCGGGAAGTCGATGGATCGAGCCCAAGCTTGATCGAATCTAACTGCCCGTAACGCCTTTAACGACAACAGCTTTGGGCGAATCGAAACGGCCTCGGCCATGAGATTCAACGTAAGTTCTTTGACAATTGATGCTTAGCTCCGATCGAAACGATCGAGAAGCTGCCTACAACGATGCTGCGGTAGCGACGTAAGTCGAAGCCGCAGTAGTCGTGGGCGGCCGAATCGACTTGACACTAATGCTTACGGCACCTACAGTTGGAGCGTGACTTGTGGGCTTGAGCGACGTCTGAATTTTCTAGTTTCGTCGCTCAACAGCTTGGTCTCGTCGCCGTACTGTGGGGAGAGTCGACTCGTGACGAAAAAAGAAATCGTTAAGACCATCTCGGACGAAATCGGCCTGACTCAGTTGAAGACGAAGGAGATCGTTCAAAAGACGTTCGATGCCATCGTCGAAACACTGGTCGAGGAGAAGCGGATCGAGTTGCGAAACTTCGGCGTGTTCGAAGTAAAAAAGCGAGCCGCTCGAAAGGCTCGCAACCCGCGAACGGGCGACAAGGTTTACGTACCGGAAAAGTATGTAGTGACCTTCAAGCCGGGCAAGGAAATGGAAGAGAAGGTGCGAGAGTTGGAACGCCAAGCTGCCGAACGAGCAGCCGCTGCGGAAGCCAAACAGTCGCCCGCCATGGAAAGTGCCCCTCCGAGCGTCGACGGCTCGCCTTAGCCGTCGGCTAAAGTCTTTCTCACGCAATGGTTTAACCAAACCGAGGTTGCCCCCAATTTGGCGGCAACGATAGCGATTCTTTGGGCGGAATACCGAACCTGATGGCCTAGCTGCCGCAGGCCGGTTCGGCTACTTTACGCCGCCCGTTCCGCCACACCGTCCGTGAATGTGCATTCCGGCAGTTCTCGTAGTCGTTTCGCTCGCAGCCAAGCATCAACGCTTTCAAGCCCCGATGGGTGAGAAGGCGTGATTCGGTTGGGCCGCAGCGCACGCTACTGCCCAGAATGTTACAGGCCGAACGGTACAACGGCGCCATCGATGTCGATGCGACATCCAGCGTCCGGGTCACGGAGGATTGGAGTTTATGCGTAAGTTTTTATTCTGCATGATCGCCGGGATGAGCATCGCCACCGCCACGGGATGCGCCACGCCGATTTATTCCGGCGATCCGGCCCGACGGACGCAAGAATTGATCTTCACGTCGGAAAACTTGCGGCTCTTCCTCGACGATTGGGAGCGGTTCTGGCTGCTCGATCAGCCGAGCCATCTCTCGCCGTTCCGCACGCACGGCGGCATCATTTAAGCTGCCGACGAGCCGAAGCGACACATAGCCGGCGAACGCGATCTCGAAATCGAGGTCGCGTTCGCTCCGGCATTGGTCCCGTTTCGCGGAGCGGCTTGATTGCGCCGCGAAAGCCGGTGCCGCGGCTCCTTGCCGAGTGCGCACCTCATAGACTCGCAGCGAGGTGATCCCATAGAATGGGCGGACCCTACGAGCCGTCGTGGGAACACCTATCTTCTTCTGCACGGAAAGCGCCCCTCGCGCGGCAACGCGTAGCCGGGTTATTCGTGACTTCCGGCAGACGCCGCGAGGTCGTTTCCTGCGAAGTCATCCATCGAGTTTGCCCGTGAAAACCGCTGCCGTAGACCTCGAGGTGCGCCTCGGTCGCCTTCGATTACCGAATCCGATTCTCGCTGCGTCGGGCACCTTCGGATACGCTCGCGAGATGGCCGGATTCGTCGACCTCGCACGGCTCGGCGGCATCGTCCCTAAGACGATCACGAAACTACCGCGCCCAGGCAACAAGCCTTGGCGCACCGTCGAGACAACCGGCGGCATGCTCAACTCGATCGGCCTCGACAACGACGGCATCGACGCCTTCATCGAAGGCCATCTGCCGTATCTCGGTTCGCTCGGCTGTCCGATCATCGTCAGCATCGCAGGCTGCGACGAGAACGAATTCGCCGAGCTCGCCGGCCGACTGAGCGGTCGCGAGGAGGTTGCGGCGATCGAATTGAACGTCTCGTGCCCGAACGTCAGCGGCGGGGTAGATCTGGGAACCAATCCGGCACGGTGCGAGCAAGTCGTGGCGATGGCGCGCAAGGCGTGCGATCGACCGATCATCGCCAAGCTGACGCCGAACGTAACGAGCGTCGTCGACATCGCCAAGGCCGCGGAAGCCGGCGGGGCCGACGCGATCTCGCTGATCAATACCTGCCTCGGCATGGCGATCGACTGGCGCCGCCGCAAGCCGCTGCTCGGCAACGTCGTCGGCGGCTTGAGCGGTCCGGCGATTAAACCGATTGCGCTACGCTGCGTCTATCAAGCTGCCCGCGCGATCAAGACTCCGATCATCGGCATCGGCGGCATCGCCACGCTCGACGACGTGATGGAGTTCTTCGTGGCCGGCGCCTCGGCAATTCAACTCGGCACGGTCCATTTCTACGATCCCACCGCTCCGATTCGCATACTCGACGCGCTGCCCGAAGCGCTGAACCAACTCGGCGCAAGCCGCCTGAGCGACGTTGTCGGCACGCTCGCGGCGCCCGCACCCGTAGGAAAATAAATCGGCCACGTCGCCGTCGTCGAACTCCCCTCGCTCACTGACAATCTTCACCTCGACTAAGCTTCGATCCATGCGCGTTCTCTCGGGCATCCAACCCACCGGTCGCTTCCATTGGGGCAACTATTTCGGCGCCATTCGGCAATACATCCATTTCCAGAACGGAAACGAAGCGTATTACTTCATCGCCGATTTGCACGCTCTCACGACGGTTCGCGAACCGACACGACTCAAACAGAACACGCTCGACGCCGCTCTCGACCTCCTGGCGCTCGGGCTTGATCCCGAGAAGGCCGTGCTGTTTCGGCAATCCGACGTGCCCGAGGTATCTGAGCTTTGTTGGCTCCTGATGACGGGCACGCCCATGGGTTTGCTCGAGCGCTGCCACGCCTACAAAGACAAAAAGGAAAAAGGGCTCACGGCCGACGCCGGACTCTTCACCTATCCCGTGCTGATGTCGGCCGACATCTTAGCCTACGACGCCGATGTCGTGCCGGTCGGTGCCGATCAGGTGCAGCACATCGAAGTCTGCCGTGATCTGGCAGGCAGCTTCAATCACCACTTCGGCCCGACGTTCGTGCTGCCGAAGGCGCAGACCCTCGATGCGTCGGCGAAAGTTCCCGGCACCGACGGCGAGAAGATGTCGAAGAGCTACAACAACACGCTCGAACTCTTCGAGGAAGCGAAGGCGCTGCGCAAGAAGATCATGCGCATCACGACCGATTCGCGACCGATGGAACAAGGCAAAGAACCCGACGACGATCATCTTTATCAGTTGTATTCGCTATTCGCGAGCGATGCCGAGCGCGAAGCGATGGCCGCAATGTATCGGCGCGGCGGCTTCGGATACGGCGAAGTGAAGAAAGCGATCGCCGATGCGGCCGACCTCTTCTTCGCAGAACCGCGGGCCAAGCGCGCCGAGCTCGCGGCGGATCCCGCGAAGGTCGAAGCGATTCTCGTCGACGGCGCGGCCCGCGCTCGCAAGAAAGCCGCGGCGACCCTCCTTCGCGCGCAGAAGAACTGCGGAATCAAGTAACCTTTCGGACGTCTCTCCTCTCGGCCGCGACTTTTACGAATCGACCCGCTCAGCGATGCTCAACGGCCGCAAAATCGTCGTCGTGATGCCGGCCTACAATGCCGAGAAGACCTTGCGGCGCACGTTCGACGAGATCCCGCACGACATCGTCGATGCGGTCTTGCTCGTCGACGACGGGAGCCGCGACAGCACGACGAAGCTTGCGGCCTCGCTCGGTATTCCCACCTTCGTCCACGTGCGCAACTACGGCTACGGCCGCAACCAAAAGACCTGCTACCTAGAAGCGTTGCGACTCGGGGCCGATATCGTCGTGATGCTGCATCCCGACTACCAGTATTCGCCTAAGCTCATCACGGCGATGGCCGGCTTGATCACGAGCGGCGAGTTCGACGTCGTGCTCGGCTCGCGCATTCTCGGGGTCGGCGCGTTGGCGGGCGGTATGCCGTTTTACAAGTACGTGTTCAACCGCGGCCTGACGCTCGCGCAAAACATTCTGCAGCGTCACAAGCTCTCGGAGTATCACACCGGCTACCGCGCTTTCTCGCGCCGCGTGCTGACCGAACTCCCGCTCAACGAAAATTCCGACGACTTCGTGTTCGACAACGAGATGCTCGCGCAGGCCATTTACTTCGGCTTTCGGATCGGCGAAGTCACTTGCCCGACGAAGTACTTCGAAGATGCTTCGTCGATCAACTTTCGCCGCAGCGTCGTGTACGGATTGGGAGTGTTGCGCACGTCGTTGCTGTTTCGCTTGAATCGTTGGGGGTGGGCGAAGACGAATATCTTCGATGCCGCCGGTCGAAAACTCGACGACGATACGGTACTCGGCGACTACTACCGCGAAGAAGCCGCCGCGAGCCGGAAGTCGGGAGAAAGCGCATGACTTCCGATAACCGTTCGACGAACGGAAGCCGCAGCGCCGAGCGTTGCCCCTGGTGTCGAGCGGCGGATGCCGCACAGGCGTGGCCCGGCACCGAACCCGACGACTTTCAAGTTCGCCGCTGTCGGCAGTGCGAGCATCATTTCACGGTTCCGGTGCTCGGGCCCGACGAGATCGGCCCCTACTATGCGGAGACTTACTACGGCAACAAAAATCGGCGTTTCAATCCGCTGATGGAGCGGCTCGTCGCCTGGTTTCGTCGTCGCCGCGCCGCCACGCTCGGCCGGTTCGCGAAAATCGGCAAGGTGCTCGATGTCGGATGCGGTCGCGGACTGACGCTCGCTACGCTTCGCTCCTGCGGTTGGCAAACGCGCGGTTGCGAATACAGCGAAACATCGTCTCGCTACGCCCGCGAAGTTTTGCAACTCGACGTCGATCACGATGGTTTCCGCCCCAGCAACTATGCCGACGGCGAGTTCGACGCGGTGATCATGTGGCATGTTTACGAACATTTGGCCGACGCGCGCGAAACGCTCGAGACCTGCGCACGCATTATCAAGCCCGGCGGCATCCTCGCGATCGCGGTGCCAAACTTCGACTCGCTCCAGGCGCAAGCGACGCGTTACGGCTGGTTCCATCTCGATATGCCGCGGCATTACTCGCACTTTTCCGCTCCTTGGCTCCGAAAGCATTTGGCGACGTCGGGCTTTCGGATCCTCGGCGAGTTTCACGGCTCGGCCGAGCAAAATCCTTACGGCTGGATTCAAAGCGTTTTGAATCGCTTGGGTCTGCGGCGAAACTTGCTGTACGATGTTCTACGTCAGCCCTCGGCCCGAAGCGTGAAGCAGCCGTGGCGAGAACTGCCCGGGCAGTCGTCGGCGAGCGTGATAGGTGCGGCGCTGCTGTTGCCGTTTTCGCTGTTGATGCTGTTGCCGGAGATCTTGCTGCGGCGCGGCGCTACCGTCGAAATGTATGCCGTACGTGAATCGTCTACGCCGGCGAAGACCGCATAAGCAGGAGCGACTTCATGCAGGCTGCTCCGACGACGCCGCACGACAGCGAAACTGTGCCCGGAGGAATTTCACGGCGAGCGGCGAGCCTGTTTTCGCTCGTCTGGCTCGCATTTGCGGCAGGCCTGTTGTTTTGGAATCTCGGCTGGTATCCGTTCTGGGGCGATGAAGCCGATACGGTGATCTTCGCCCGCAATGCTTGGGAGACCGGCGATGTCGGCGCGTACTACGGCGACAACATTTACATTTACCGCAACGGCACGCTGCTCGAAGACTTGAAGAATCGGAGCACGCCGCCGCTATCTTATTACGTCGCCGCGCCGTTCTGGGGCGCATTCGGCGACGATCACTTTTGGATGCGCATGCCGTTCGCGCTGTGCGGCTTAGCGACGATCGGGCTGCTGTGCCGCTGGCTTCGGCGCGGCCAAGCCTCGGCGACGATGTGGTTCTGCCTCGGTGCCTCGGTTACGTTCAACGTGTCGTTTTTGCTGTATGCACGGCAGTGCCGCTACAATGCGCTCGCCTCGCTGCTGACTCTCGCCGTCGCCTATCTCTATGTCACGTACGACGGCCGGCGAACGCGCCTATTCGGCATCGCCGCGGCCTTGATTCTCCTCGCGGCGACGCATTATCTGCACTTCGCCGCGCTCGCAGTCGCGATGGTCGTCGACTACGTGCTGTGGCAACGACGCGTGCGGCCGCTCTCTCAAGGAGATTGGATTCGCTTGTTGTTGCCGACCGTGATCGCCGTCGGCGCACTTGCGGCCGTCTTCAATCCGCTCGGCAAAAACAGCCTGCCGGACGAAGGAGAGCGGAGCTTTTGGTGGGACAAATTGACGCTGCTCTGGTGGTCGCTGCGCGACATCAACGAGTGTGAGTTCGGCGTCGGGATCATCATCCTCTGCGCTCCCGTGGTCGCGCTGTGGCGCGGCGATCGGATGCTGCTGCGACTCTTCGTCGCTTGTCTCCTCTATGTTTTGACGACGACGCTGCTCTCGCCGCAACCGGTGCAGAATGCCGAAGAATCCGACATTCGCTACCTCGCTCCGCTCATCGTGCCGTGCATCTATCTCACGGTTCGCACCATCTATCTCGCGTGCGCCGGCCGGGCTTGGCTCGTCGTGCCGATCGTGGCGTTTGCGATGGGAACCAACGTCCTCAATCAGTTGGTAGACAAACAGAAATGGCGTTCGACGATCGGCGAATTCGTGCATGAGCTTCGGCATCCGCGCCATGTGGCTGGCGCCATTCTCTCCGAGTGGTTGAAAGCGAATGTGAAAGAGGGAGAAAGCGTTTGGATCGAGCCCAACGAAATGACGGCTCCGCAAATCGTCGAGACGCCGAACCTCGTGTACGCTTGGCAGCTCGATAATCCCGCGATCGTCGATAAGTATCGCAAGCTCCCTCGGTTTCACTTTCGGGGCGAGACGTCGGTCGACTACATCATCGCGTTCGGGTTCCACGACACATTGAAGAACGTCACCGAAAAAGCGCTGCCGATCCTCAAAGAACGGGGCTTCCTTTACGAACCGATCGCTACGCTCGACACGTTTTTCGATGACCGTACGCGGCCCGAGTTGCATTGGCACTGGTTTCGCGAGCGACCGTATGATAAGACCAAAAAGTCCATCTATATCTTTCGCTTAAAGCATTAGCTCGCCCAAGACTTCGCTCACGGTTCTTCGCATCCACGCCATGTCGGAATCATCCATCGCCGGGCCTTCACGCACGCAGCCCGAAGTCCCCGCTTCGCTCGCCTGGCTGGGGGCCGCGGGCGTGGCTTTCGGGTCCGGTTTTGCGGCCGTTTACGTGCAAAATACGTTTGCTCCCGTCGGTGTGTTCCCTCTCGCGCTCGGGGCGATCACGGGATTTGCCGTCGGCGGGGTTTGGAGTCGCCGGGGCGGGGGAACGAAGCGCGCGATCTTGCTCAGTGCCTTACTCGCCGGTTTGGTATGCACGGCGACGTTGCACTTCGGCACCTATTTTGCCGCGCGCCGCGCCGACGAAGCGCGGCGCATCGCCGCTCCCGCCAAGGCCGCGATGTTCGAGCCGGATCCCGAGCGGGAAGATGCGCCGTTTCGATCGTACGGCAACTACATGACGCGAGAATGGAAGGTCGGGCGAAGCCTCGGGTCGTATCGCGTTCGCGGTGCTTGGCTCGCTCTCTGGTGGACGCTCGACGGGTTGTGCATCGTCGGCGCGACGATGCTCGGTGCGGCCGCGTCGGCGAAGCCGATCTTGCGTGCCTCGGGCGAAAAGAAAACGGAAGCAAGCGACACTACGAAAGACACCCTCGGGCTCGAGCCCGACTCAGGAGCGGCATCGTGAGATTGATCGGGATCGGCAGTGAAATGGTCGAGTGCTTGCGGGTCGCTCGGATGATCGAACGCCACGGCGAGCAGTTCATCAATCGGGTCTACACGACCGCCGAGATCACGTTTTGCAACAGCCGTCGGCAAACGACCCAACATTTCGCCGGCCGCTGGGCTGCGAAGGAAGCGGTGTTACGCGCGCTCGGCGTGCGCAATCGCAAGAGCTTCGACTGGCGCGACATCGAGATTCGCCGCGATGAAAACGGCAAGCTCACGGCGGCCTTCCGCGGCGCAGCGCGCGACATCGTCGAAGAACGCTCCGTCGGCGATATCCACATCACGATCGCCCATTGCAGGGCCGTCGCCACGGCTACGGCGATCGTGCTGGCCGCGCCCCGCCCGAAACGACCGCCGAAAGAAAGCTAAGTCTCAACTCAGATATACCGGCAAGCCCGAATTACGCTTCTTCGCCGGCATTCGCTTTCTTCTTCGCAGGCTTTTTCTTCGTGCTTGCCGAGGCCGCTTTCTTTTTCATTGGGCGTTTCTTCGCCGGCGGGCCCGCCGCGGCGCGGGCTTCCAAGAGAGGGAGCGCCAGTTCAAGCGTCGCTTCTTCGAGCGAGGTGTTCTTCGGCAACGAGGCGTTCGTCACGCCGTCGGTCACATATTGCCCGTAGCGCCCTTCGAAGAGCTTGATCGGTTGCTTCGTTACGGGGGATTCACCGAGCACCTTAAGCGGCTCGCGCACCGCGCCGCCGAAGCGCCCCTTTTGCGTCTTCGGCTCCGCCAACAACTTCAGCGATTCTTCGAGCGTCACCTCCAGCGGCGACACGCCGGCCGGCAGGCTTCGCGTATCGACACCGGCTTTGATGTAAGGACCGAACCGGCCGTTGTAGGCCGTGATCTTCTCGCCGTCCGCCTCGCGCACACCGATCGTCCGCGGCAACTCCAGCAGTTTCAGCGCGACCGCGAGCGTCACGTCTTCGACCTTCATCCCCTTGAGCAGGGAAGCGTTCTTCGGCTTCTCTTCGTCTTCCGCCGTGCCGAGTTGCACATACGGACCGAAGCGCCCGACCTTGATGAATACCGGCTTGCCGGTTTCCGGGCACGAGCCCAACGGTTCGTCGGCCACGGCCGCTTGGCTGAGCATCCCTTGCGCCGCAGGCATCGTCAGTTCGTCGGGCGGGAAGCCGTCGGGGATGCTCGCGCGACGGTCCCCTTGTTCGAGAAACGGACCGAACTTTCCGACCCGCACGTAGATCGGCACCTCGGATCCTTCGGGCGTTCCCAAGAGCGTGCGGCACGCCTCGCGGGCATCGATCTCATCGACCTTGCCCGTGATCTGCTCCTTCAAGCCGCGCTCGCCGCCGACATCGGTGTTTCCGTTGCCGTGATAAAACGATTGCAGATACTCGAACTGCCCCCGCTCGCCCCGGCTGACCGCATCGAGGTCTTCTTCCATCTTCGCGGTGAAGCCGTAGTCGACGAGCTTCGCGAGATGCTCGCCCATGAGCTTGGCGACCGCCATTGCGGTCCACGTCGGCACGAGGGCATTCCCCTTCTTATAGACATAGTCGCGCGCCAAGATCGTGTCGATGATTGCGGCGTACGTGCTCGGCCGGCCGATGCCGAGTTCTTCGAGCGACTTCGTCAGCGTCGCTTCGTTGAAGCGCGCCGGAGGTTGGGTCGCGTGGCCTTTGCATTCCAACTCGCGACAGGCCAACGCTTGGCCGAGCGCCACGGCCGGGAGCACCTTTTCGCGATCCGCAAGTTCGGCGGCCGGATCGTCGGAGCCTTCGACATACGCTCGCAGATAGCCCGCGAAGTCGATCGTCTTGCCGCTCACGGTGAAGATCGCGCCGTCGCCTTCGATCGTGATTACGATCCGGCGGCCGGTGCTATCGGCCATTTGGCTGGCGATGGTCCGCTTCCAGATCATGTCGTACAGGCGGAACTGCTCGTCGTTGAGTTCCTTGCGCAACGTCTCGGGAAGCGTGAACGGGGCACCGGCAGGGCGGATCGCTTCGTGCGCCTCTTGCGCGTTCTTCACCTTCGTTTTGTAAACGCGCGCTTCATCCGGCAAATACTGCTTGCCGTATTCCGACGACACCAACTCGCGAGCCGCATCGATCGCCACGCTCGCCAAGTTGGTCGAGTCGGTACGCATGTAAGTGATGTAGCCGTTTTCATACAAACTCTGCGCGACTTGCATCGTCCGCTTGGCAGTGAAGCTGAGCTTGCGATTCGCTTCTTGTTGCAGCGTGCTGGTCGTGAACGGCGGGTACGGCTTCGACGAGTAGGGCTTATCGTCCAACGAAGCCACGCGGAACTTCGCCTTTTGCAACCGCTCGCGCATCTTCATCGCCGCAGCTTCGTCCATTTGCAGCAAATTCGCGTCTTTGATCCGGCCCGTTGCCGGGTCGAAATCCTTCGCGGCGGGGATGCGGCGGCCATCGACGCTCGCCAACTCCGCCTCGAACGGTACGGCATCGCTTCCGGCGGCTTCGGCAAACGTCCCGAGCAGATCCCAATACGAGGCCGAACGGAACGCCATCCGCTCCCGCTCGCGATCGGCGATCATCCGCACCGCCACGCTTTGCACGCGCCCGGCCGAAAGCCGAGGACGGACCTTGCGCCATAGGAGGGGCGAGACCTCGTAACCATAGAGCCGATCGACGATCCGGCGGGCCTCTTGAGCGCGGACAAGGTTTTCGTCGATGTCGCGGGGGTGTTCAAGCGCTTCGTGGATCGCTTCGGAGGTGATTTCGTGAAAGACGAGCCGTTTGACCGGGATCTTCGGTTGCAAAATCTCTTGGAGGTGCCAACTAATGGCTTCCCCTTCGCGGTCTTCGTCCGTCGCCAGAAAGAGTTCGTCGGCCGTCTTCACCAGGGCTTTCAGCTTACGCACATGCTCCGCCTTGCCGGGCGGGATGACGTAGATCGGCTGAAAGGTTTCCTCGACGTTTACGCCGAGATTCGCCCACTTCTGCCCCTTAAACTCAGCAGGGACTTGCTTGGCCCCTTCCGGCAAATCGCGAACGTGGCCGATACTGGCTTCGATGATGTAACCATCGCCGAGAAACTTCCCGATAGTGCGGGCCTTGGCCGGCGACTCGACGATGACGAGCGACTTGCCGGACGAAGGTGCTTTTTTGCGGGGAGATTTAGCGGCTTTTTTTGCCATAACGGTTCAAACGATCGAGCAGGAGGAGCAGCGGGAAGGAGAGACTTTACATCGCCTACGGCAAGTCGGCGCGGCATCCCGACCCGCGAGACGCGCGGCGCGAGAAGCTGCGGCAGCGGCCTATTTCAGGGGCTTGCGCGTCGTCGGGAACCTTGTTTGGGATTGCATTTACGACGACGAGACCTAAAATCACGACCGTTCGGAAAGCGTCGGCTTAACGCTCGTTGTTAACCTTCGCTTCCCCCCGCTGTCAAGTGTTGTTCGCTCCCGGCGACCGACGGCAGCGCTCCCTCCTCAGACCGGTAAGGATCTCGGTTTACGATGGCTAGCCCCTTCGCACTGTTCCGTAAAAACCAAAAAATTCTCATGGTCGTGTTCGGGCTCATGGCCATGATCGCGTTCGTGTTCTTCGATTCGATGGGGCCGATCGTCGATCCCGGCAATCCGTCGAACACGCTCGTCGCCGAGTCCGATCACCTGAAGCTGCATGAATTGGAAGTCGACATTGCGGTTCGCAATCGCTCGATCGTGCATCAATTCCTGACGAAGGCGCTAGCGTCTTCGATCGAGCAACGGCAGTTCCTCCAACTTCAGCAAGAGCTCAAGGGGGAGAGCGAGGAAACCATCCGCGCGCAACTGGCCGAGATGCAAGCCCGGATCTACAGCAGCGTCAACATGGCCGTCATTCGCCGGATCGGCGTCTCCGACGAAAAATCGGTCGTCGACAACCTCGTGCTGGCCGACCTGGCGAAGCGCTCGGGCGTGCAAGTAAGCGACACACGGATCATCAAGTTCATCGGCGAGTTTCTGGCTGCGTTCCAAGTCGATCCGCTCGACGGAGCGAAGCTCGACAAGATCGCCAACAGCCTGAACGGCGTCTCGCAACGGCGTCTGAACGAGGCGTTTCGGACGGAGCTACTCGCCGGTGCGATGCGCGACTATTTAGCTTACAACCCGGCATTTTCGCCGAGCACGTTCAACCAACTCAAGCCGCTGGCGACGCCGATCGACCGCTGGAATTACTACACGCGCAAGAACCTTCGTGCGACGGCGGAAGTGGTCGCCGTGCGGACATCGGACCTCGTGAAAGCGAAGAAGGTGCCGGAGCCGCAGGAGCGCGAGCTCGCCGCCTTCTATGAAGAATACAAGTTCGAGGAACCGACCCCCGGCTCGCCCGACCCCGGCTTCAAGATTCCGCAACAGGCGGCGTTCCAATACTTCGCGGCCGACGAATCGAAATTCATGGAGCCGGAAAAGATCACGGCCGCCGAGATCGCGGAACACTACGAGAAGAACAAGGCGCGCTATCCGTATACTCCGGAAGATTTTTCCGAGCCGGTGAAAAAGGAAGAGCCGAAGGTCGAAGTGCCTAAGGCGACGACTCCGGCGGCAACTACAGTAAATCCGACGCCTCCTGCTCCGGTTCCTAGCGCTACGGCACCCGCTCCGGCGGCGACCGCGAAACCGCAAGCGACTGCGCCGGCCACGCCTGCTTCGACTCCGTCGGCGACTGCCGTCCCTGCGCCGACTCCCTCGGCTTCGGCCGTTCCGCCGGCTCCGAAGCCCTCGGCCTCGGCTACGACACCAGCGGCTGGTTCGTGTGAGAACGACGAAGCCGACTCGGACGGTTGTCAAACTCCGGCACCGACCGCGAGTGCGACTCCTTCGGCGACACCCTCTGCGACGGCAAGCGCCACTCCTACGGCTTCGCCCAGCGCACCGGCATCGACCGCGAAACCGCAAGCGACTCCCTCGGCCACGCCTGTAGCGACCACGCCGGCTTCGACTCCGCTGCCGCCGACTCCGCTCCCGAGCGAAGACGTGATGCTGCCGACCGATATTCGTACCGGTCGCGATCCGCAGTACGATCCGTTGTGGAAAGTGGAAGATAAGGTTCGCAAGGAACTCGCCGAAGCGGGCGCTCGCAAACGGATACAGACGATCTTCGACGAACTCAAAGCCACGCTGAACAATAAGGCCATCGCCCAACCGTTCGACGTCCCGAAGGGGACCGTGCTGCCTCCTCTCTTCACGGCGGACGAATGGCGCAACTTGGCGAAGCCCTATCCCGGCCTGATCGCCGAGACAACCGACGTCGTCAGCCGAATCACGATCGACGCTCAAGCCGACCAACCCGGCCTATACCACTCGACGATCGGCGGCCGGCCGTTCGCGCAATTCGTATTCGCCTCCCGTGCGCTCAACGTACCGACGCAATCGATCGAGATTCCGGAATCGACCGGAATCGAAGCGATCGTCAATCCGCGAAAGTCGGTCAGCTACCTGTTTTGGAAGACGACCGACGTCGAGGCTCGCGTGCCTGAGTTGAAGGAGATTCGCAACGAGGTCGTGTTCGCTTGGCAAACCCGCACGGCTCGTAAAACCGTGCAAGACGAGGCCGCGAGCATGGCGAAGCGGGTACGTGAATCTTCGAAGTCGATGGCCGAGCTTTTCCCCGATCGGCAAGTGAAGCTGACGAACGCCTTCACTTGGTTCAAGCCGGATCTCTCGGGCGGATTCGGGCGTCAAGCACCGCTGGTTCTCAGCGAAGTCGACAACGTCGAAGACGCCGGGGCCGACTTCATGGAAACCGTATTCAGCTTAGATCCCGATCAAGTCGCCACGGCGTTCAACAATCCGCAAACGGTTTGCTACGTGGTGCGGGCACTTACGATCAGCCCGCCGCGGCAGCAGCTGTATCAAACGTTCCTCGCGGATCAATTTCAATCGTATATGCAATACGGAGAAACGGACGCCGAGCGCTTAGCCAACGGCGCGACGAAAACGATGCTCGTCAATTCCGGTCTGCGGTGGCTGCGCGAGCCGAAGGAATTCGATCCGAATCAATAACCGACGACTACCTTCATCGGCATTCGTCGCAGATGCATAAAAGGTTGGGCGACGTCCTCGCGACGTCGCCCAACCTTTTTTTATCGATCGTGATGCATGTCGATACATGGCTCGCGCGCTGCGAGGCCCAAGCCTATTCCGGCTTGAACACCAGCACGCTCAATGGCGGCAGCACCACTTCGATCGAATACGGCCGGCCGTGCCAAGGAATCATCTCGGCTTGCACACCCGCCCCGTTGCCGACGTTCGAGCCGCCGTAGTAGGTCGAGTCGCTATTCAAAGCTTCGCGATAGAAGCAGAGCTTCGAGACGCCGATCCGATGACGTTGCCGCGGCACCGGCGTAAAGTTGCACGCCGAGAGTAGGAAGTCGTCGGGGTTCTTGCCTTTGCGAAGGAACGCCAGCACGCTCTCTTCCCAGTTGTGGCAATCGACCCACTCGAAGCCGTGGTGATCGAAGTCGAGCTCATGTAAGGCGGGCTCGTTCTTCAACAGCTTATTCAGATCGGCCACGTAGCGCTGCAAGCCGCTATGCGATTCCCATTGCAGCAGATGCCATTGGAGGCTCGTGTCGTAGTTCCATTCGGTCCATTGCCCGAACTCGCCCCCCATGAACGTCAGCTTCTTACCTGGGTGGGTCCACATATAGCCGAACAGGAGCCGCATGTTGGCAAACTTCTGCCACAAGTCGCCCGGCACTTGATCGAGTAGCGAGCCTTTGCCGTGTACCACTTCGTCGTGCGACAAAGGCAGCACGAAATTTTCGGTGAAGGCGTAGATCAGGCTGAACGTCAATTCATCGTGATGGTATTTGCGATGAATCGACTCGTGCTTCATGTAGCTGCGCGTATCGTTCATCCAGCCCATGTTCCATTTCAGGCTGAACCCGAGGCCGCCGATGTAAGTCGGTCGCGAGACATTGGGCCACGCGGTCGATTCTTCGGCGATGGTCAGCGTGCCGGGGAATTGCGTGTGCGACTGCACGTTGAGCTCGCGAAGGAAGTCGAGCGCTTCGAGGTTCTCGCGTCCGCCGAAGCAATTCGGTTCCCAGTCCCCTGCTTCGCGGCTGTAATCGAGATAAATCATCGAAGCGACGGCGTCGACCCGAAGACCGTCGATGTGGTATTTGTCGAACCAGAAGAGCGCGTTCGAGATCAAGAAGTTACGGACTTCGTGTCGTCCGTAGTTGAAGATCAACGTCCCCCAATCGCGATGCTCTCCCTTGCGCGGGTCGGAGTGTTCGTAGAGGTTCGTGCCGTCGAAATACGCCAGCCCGTGGCCGTCTTTCGGGAAGTGGGCGGGCACCAAATCGAGCACCACGCCGATGCCGTTTTGGTGGCAAAGATCCACGAAGAACATAAAGTCTTCGGGCGAGCCGTAGCGCGCGGTCGGCGCGAAATAGCCGACGATCTGATAGCCCCAGCTTCCCGAAAACGGATGCTCCGAGATCGGCAGCAGCTCGATGTGCGTGTAGCCCATCTCCTTCACGTAGTTCACCAAGTCGACGGCGAGCTCGCGATAGGTCATCCAGCGATCCGGGTTATCCCCCGGCCGGCGCCAACTGCCGAGATGCACTTCGTAGTACGACATCGGGGCGTCGAGCGCATTATTCTTCTTGCGCTTCGCCATCCACTCCGAGTCTTGCCACTCGTAGCGCGTGAGATCGATCACCTTCGAAGCGGTCTTCGGCGGGCACTCGGCCCCGAAGCCGTACGGATCGCACTTCTCTTGCACGAAGCCGCCGTTTTTTACACGGTACTTATACAGCGTGCCGTCGGGCAGGCCGGGAACGAACAGCTCCCACACGCCGCTAGGAATGTGCTTCCGCATCGGGTGCCGGCGCTCGTCCCACTTGTTGAAGTCGCCGACGATGCTGACGCTCGTCGCGTTCGGAGCCCACACCGCGAAGTTCACGCCGCGCACGCCGTCGACCGTGCGCATCTGAGCGCCGAGCTTATCGTAGCTTTGCCAGTGCGTCCCTTCGCCGAGCAGATACAGATCGAAGTCGCTCAACAGCGGCGGGAAGGCATAGGGGTCGTGCATATTCTTACGTGCGCCTTGTTCGTCGACTACTTGCAAATGATAGGGAGCGGGCCCCGCCGCTTGGTCGTCGAGCGGACAGATCGCTTCGTACAATCCTGAAGGATGAATCTTCCGCATCGGCCGAGGAACGCCGTGAGCCGCTTCGACCCAGGCCTGCTTCGTCTCCGGCAAGAAGGCCCGCACCGCCATCGCACGGCGACCGTCTTGCTCGACGATATGGGGGCCGAGCAGTCGTTTCGGGTCTTCCAGGCGACCGTCGACGAGCCGCCCGATCGTGTCTAACGAGGTCAGCGTTCGCACGACACGCTCCTTCGGATTGCTGATGATTGTGCTTGGGGTCAGTCGAGGCGTCTAGGAGGTAAGCAGTATGGGTAATGAGTTTCGGGCCGATTGAACCGGTTTCATGACCCCGATCCCGCCGGGTCGGCTTATGACGATCAGGCGGTAAATCCGGCAAAATCGGAATGATTTCAGTAACGCGACCCACCGACGAACGGTATCAACCGGACTTTCGGTAAAGTCATTTATCGCGATTAAATCGCCCGTTTTCGCTCCGTTCCGACCCCCTCACACCCACTTCTACTATCGACCGTCGGCCCTCAATTCCGCCACGATCCGCCGGCGATCGAGGCCCCGAACTGCGCACAAGACATCGTCAGCCCGTCGGCCCGATCGCGCATTCTGCGGCGAGTCCGGTGCCAAGAGTCTTTCCAGCGTCGCGCCACGGTCGCGGCTTCCTTCTTCGCGGCAGCGTCGGCAGCAGGAGCTTCCGCCGCCGAGGAGGCTTGCTCCGTCGCTTCTTCGTCGCGATTCCGGCTCGTCGTCGTTTCCGCCGGGCGATCCAAATGCGCCGCATCGAAGCGGAACACGCGCCGTGTCTCCAACTTGTGGAAGCACAATGCCCGATCGAGCCGCTGCCACAGGTCGCGGTTCTTGATCGGGGCCATTTCGCCGTAACATTCCCACATCCAGCCGTTGCGACGCCATTCGTCGAGTCCCTCGGCCACGGCGCGGCGCACCGTTCGAGCTCCCGACGTCATCGTCACGATCGACGGTTGGTCGAGCGCTTCAAGCGCGCGAACCACCGCCAGCAATTCCAGTCGTTCGCTGCTCACGTCGAGTTCTTCGTCGCAAGCCGTCAGTTCCGCCGATCCATCGGCCGCCGTCAGAGCGAAGTTCCATTCGCCCCGTTTCCCTTCGACCTGCGCCTCGCAGCGCAAGAAGAAGTGCGGTTGGGCAGAAGCCATAGAGTTATGAGCTCTTGAGTTTTTGGGAAGGTGGGATGCGTTGTGGGTCGACCGATTCGACCGAGGGGCAAGCGTGCGTCTTGCTTGTTTTCGCTAACAAGCTCTATCGGCAGACTCACCCCGAACTTCGCAACTTTGCCCCCCAACGCAACACATTTTTCTTCGCGCGCGGTCGACGGTAGATTTTAGATCGACTTTAACGATCGCGAAAACTCTCCGAGGCGAGCGGGGACCGTTATATCCCCGTTGAACGAAGTCAGAGATTCTATCTCGCGATTAAATTCAAAGACAACAAAACAAAAAAAAGCCGGCTCGAAGCGAATGTCGCTTCGAGCCGGCTTAGATGATTCAAACGTATCGTCGACTATAGCCGCACTTACGCCGCCATGCGGATCGTCATCGGTTCGTCGTCTTCCACGGCCGGGGCTTCGCCCGTGATGGCCCAGATGAATTCTTCGATGATCCGCAGATCGAGGGCCGAGGCGCTGTCGGCTTCCGGATGGAATTGCGTTCCCATCGCGAACCAATCGGGGCGGATGCTTTCGATTGCTTCCACGACGCCGTCCGGGCAGCGGGCCGAGACGATGAAGCCGGTCGCGACTTCGTCGATGCCCATGTGGTGCATGCTGTTGACGCGGATTTCACCTTCGCCGTACACCCGTTCCATGATCGTGCCGCGAACCACTTCCAACGCGTGGCGATGGTTGACGTCGATCGGGTCTTTATGCGGCAGGCTCTTCGGGAGATCTTCCGGAATGTGGAAAAAGAGGTTGCCCCCTTGCGAGACGTTGAGCAACTGCATGCCGACGCCGATGCCGTAGAACGGCAAGCGTCGATCGGCTGCGGCGCGAACCAACCGGCGATCGAACGATTCGCGGCGCGGTTCCATCGTGCGGATCGAAGGGTGCATCATGAAGCCGTCGCGTCGCGGGTCGAGATCGGCACCGCCGATCATCATCACGCCGTCGAGCAGGTCGAGAAATTGATTCAGGTCTTCGTCTTCTTCCAGCATCGGAATAATGACGGGAACGCCGCCGGCCTTGACGATCGCATCGTGGTAACCCGTGCATAGGTAGCTCATCGCTGGACTATCTTTGCGTGCGGCGCGATAATCCATGTTGATCCCGATCAAAGGCTTACGTTTCATCGTCAGACTCCTGTGTGGCGACACATCCTGTGTCGTGTTCCTGATTCTCAGACGAGTGGCACGAGGCGTCGCGAACGAAACGTGCGAAGTCGGAGCGGAAGAGCAGCAGCCGAGAAAGACGACCGACCGAGACTTGCGCGGGTCGAAAGAAAGACGCCGGTGGTTTCAGCCGCAAGGCTGAAGGTGCGTCGGTTTTGCGCAATGTCGGACATAATGAGCGTCATCCTTGAACGCCGTGATCTCGCAGTCAGGCTCATCCCGAGCCCTGCGAAACCCTCTTCCGACCGCGAGCTTTCGCCGCCGCCGGACCGATATCCCTATCGTAAACCTCATGACTCTCGAGCCCCGGACGATTGTCCTCTTGGAAGGCTCGCTCACAAGCAACGAACGAGTTATAGGAGGCTCAAGCTCATTTACAAGCAATTTGCATATCTTGCGGAATGCGATGCACGCGACACTAGATCGTGTGCAAGCAACGAACGCTTGCTGCAATGTGCCGGCTTGATGATTGGTCGAATCATGAGTAGGTTGACTACTCTTCGATCATGAATCGCTCCGTTTTTCAGGCATCTTCCGCTCTATGCGTTTGCGTTACGAAAACGTCTGTATCGAGGCCTTTGGTTACGATTTGCCGACGGAAATCGTCTCCACGGCGGAGCTCGAACATCGTCTCACTCCGCTCTACGAACGCCTCCGCTTGCCGCAAGGTCGGCTGGAGCTCATGACCGGCATTCGCGAGCGGAGATTCTTTCCGGCCGACATGCCGCCGAGCGAAGCGAGCGCGCGCAGCGGCGCACGCGCCATCGCAGCGGCGGGCATCGACCGAGCGAAAATCGGCCTCTTGATCCACGGCTCGGTCTGTCGCGACTATCTCGAACCGGCAACCGCGTGCGGCGTGCATCGCGAGCTCGACTTGCCGAAGAACTGCATCATCTACGATCTCTCGAACGCCTGCCTCGGCCTGCTCAACGGCATGCTGCAAGCCGCCGATATGATCGAGCTCGGCCGAATCGAAGCGGCGCTCGTCGTCGGCACGGAGAACGGCCGGCACTTGGTCGAGAACACGATTCAAAACCTAAATGAGAGCACGTCGCTCACGCGCGACGATGTGAAGCTCTCGATCGCTTCGCTCACGATCGGCGCGGCCAGCGCCGCCGTGTTACTGACGAGCAAGTCGTTGAGCCGCACGCAGAATCGGCTGCTCGGCGGCCACGTACTCGCCGACACGCACAACTTGGCCCTTTGCCGGAGCGGGCGCGACGAGGCTCGCGCCGACGGAGTGCGCCCGCTGATGACGACCGACTCCGAAGCGTTGCTACACGGCGGCATCGCGGCGGCCGGCGAAGCGTTCGGCGGCTTTCTCGCTGCACTCGGCTGGCAAGCCTCGGACATCGACAAGACCGTTTGCCATCAGGTCGGCATCGCGCATAAGAAGTTGCTCTTTCAGAAGCTCGGCCTCGATCCGGTGCGCGATTTCAGCACGTTCGAGTTTCTCGGCAACACCGGCTCCGCGGCCCTGCCGATCACCGCGGCGCTCGGCATCGAGCAGGGCCACCTGCAGGCCGGCGACCGCGTGGCGATGATGGGGATCGGCTCCGGCATCAACGTCGTCATGCTCGGCGTCGAATGGCAAACGGCTCTCGCCGGCCGGGGCCCGGCAGCCGGATAGTCGACAGAAGCGTTAGACGTCGACTCGTCGACCCCGCCGGATGCGAGCGTGGCCTAAGTCGGACGAATCGGGCCACTTGTATCTCCCGCGCCGGCGGCCAAGAATCGAGTATGAAACTAATTCGCGTCGCCGCCGGTGTTTTGAACCAAACGCCCCTCGACTGGGACGGCAACAAGGCTCGTATTCTCGCGGCGATCGAAGCGGCCCGCGCCTCAGGCGCCTCGATCCTTTGTCTGCCGGAGCTGTGCATCACCGGCTACGGTTGCGAAGACGCGTTCCATTCGCCGGCCCTGCAAGACACGGCGCTCGAAGTGTTACAGGAGATCTTGCCGGCGACGCGCGGCCTGGTCGTGTCGCTCGGGCTGCCGCTCTTATATCAGCAAGGGTTGTTCGACACGGTTTGCCTCGCCTGCGACGGCCGGATCGTCGGCTTCACGGCGAAACAATTTCTTGCCGGCGACGGCCTGCACTACGAGCCGCGGTGGTTCAAAGCGTGGCCCAAGGGGCATCGCTCGACGATCGATCTGGCGGGCCACGACTATCCGATCGGCGATGTGTTTTTCGATTGCGGCGGCATCAAAATCGGTTTCGAGATCTGCGAAGACGCCTGGGTCGCCGATCGTCCGGGAAGCGATCTTGCGCTGCGCGGCGTCGATATCATTCTCAACCCGAGCGCGAGCCACTTTTCGTTCGGCAAGTATCAAGTTCGCGAACGGTTCGTGCTCGAAGGCTCGCGTGCGTTCAACGTTAGTTACGTCTATGCGAACCTGCTCGGCAACGAAGCCGGCCGCGCGATCTACGACGGCGACGCCATCATCGCTTCCGGAGGCGAGCTCCTCGCGACCGGGCCGCGGTTCACGTTCGACGACGCCCGCGTGACGACGGCGCTGATCGATATCGATGAGACCCGGATGAAGCAATCGCGCACCGGCAGTTTCCGGCCCGATCTGCACGGACACGATTCGTGCATCGAAACCCCGTTTGCGTTCCCGCACTTGATGCCGGAGCCGGTCGTGGTGCATGAGCCCCGCTGGGAAAGCGGGCTGCATGTGAAAGAAGAAGAGTTCGCGCGGGCCGTCTCGCTCGCGCTGTTCGATTACTTGCGCAAAAGCCGATCGCAGGGGTTCGTCGTCTCGCTCAGCGGCGGGGCCGATTCCGCCGCCGTTGCCTGCCTCGTAGCGATCGCGGTCGAGCGCGGGGTGCAAGAGCTCGGCTTACAGCGGTTCCTAGCTAAGCTCGGCTATTGCGCTCGCATTCAAACCTGCACGACCTCGGCCGAGATTCTCGAGCGGCTGCTCGCGTGCGTTTATCAGGCCACGGAAAACAGCGGCGAAGTGACCCTTAATGCCGCTCGCGCAGTGGCTGCGGCCGTGCATGCCGAGTTTATGGTGCTCGACATCGGCGGGCTGCATCGCGGTTATCTAGAGCTGATCACGAAAGCGATCGGCAGGCCGCTCGATTGGAAAACCGACGACTTGGCGCTGCAAAACATTCAGGCGCGCGTGCGGTCTCCCGGTGTCTGGATGCTTGCCAACTTGCGCGGCGCGCTGTTGCTGGCAACGAGCAATCGCTCCGAGGCTGCGGTCGGCTACGCGACGATGGACGGCGATACCGCCGGC